>JAIXPW010000202.1 GCA_027485995.1 Verrucomicrobiaceae bacterium | reverse complement strand
GGTCAGGGGTCAGGGGTCAGGGGTCAGGGGTCAGGGAAGAGTGGTTGAGAGAAGAGTTGAGGGTTGAGAGAGGGGGAACAAGGGTTGAGAGCAAGCGCGAGCTGGGATCTCTTCCGTTTCGAGTTTCCGATTTCGGATTTCGAATTTTCTCCACCCTTTCGTCATTCGGGAATTCCTCATTCTTCATTCTCCTTCGATGTTCGATGTTCGATGTTCGACTCTCCCCCTGGAGCCAGGGATGGCAGTTGAGAGGGAAGGTGGAGCGTTGATGGAAGCCATGATGCCAGAATGATTCCCACGCGGGGCATCACACGGCCATTGCATCGCATCACTGAGCCAATGTAGCGTATCACACGGCTTGTGGATCGTATCACACGGTCTGTGGATCGTATCACACGGTCTGTGTAACGCATCACATGGCCTGTGTAACGCATCACACGATCCTTGCATCGAATCACCGGGCGCGGTTTCCGGCGTCCACCCGATGGGGATCGCCTCCGTTTGGAAGCTCGAAAAATCACTTTCGGCAGGATTTTCCCTTGATTCCAAGCGGCTTACAGACTGTGATCAAGTCACCCATCAACCTAAAAAATACCATGGCTAAAAACGAAACAGTTCGTATTCGTCCGGTGATTCTTCAGGGAGACAAGGACGCCCTCGCCGCGATCAGCGACTACAAAACACCCGCTTATAAGCCCGCCAACGAGGCCTACACCCTCGTCAAGCTCCAGGCAGCGGAGGCCGCGATGTTGGCCGCCCAAGCCACCGAGGTTCAGAAGCAGAATGAGGCAGACGCCGCGCGCGATGCAGCGACCGCCGCCGAGTGGGCCTTCCACAACCTCATCCTGGAAGGCAAGAACCAGGTGAAAGCCCAATACGGCGAGAATTCCGACCAATACGCCGGCCTCGGCCTGACCAAGAAGACCGAGCGCAAGTCCCCCGGAACCCGCGCCAAGAAAAAGGTGGTCTAATCTCCCGGCCCGATTCGCCATCTCCAACACCCCAGCCCCGGTGTCCCCCGCGACACCGGGGCTTTTTCGTGCACCGGTAGATCCGGCTTTCACTCTCGCAGCCCTTCCGCTTTCCTCCTCCCGTGACTTTGCACGAAGCCATCGAACGCCTCTACGACCTCAGCGTGGGAGTCGTCGGCATCGCCGGGGAACGTCATGAGCGCCCGCACAAGCCGCTGCTGCTTCTGGCCGTCTTCGATCTCATCGACGAGGGTCCGGCCACTCCCGAACGCATCCCGTGGTGCCAGGAACTCCGCGACCGCTTCACAGCCCGCTTCAATCTCGTCAGGAAACACGACGATAAAAACACGCCGGACAACCCTTTCAACTACTTGCAATCTGAGGGTTTCTGGCAGGCATGGAAGGAGGGAAATCGCAAGGCCCACCCGGTCGATGCACCATTGCTGGCCCGTGATCTGGGCCACGCCTTCGCCCGCTTCACCGATGGCTTCCAATACCTCGTCTCCCTTCCCACCAACCGGCAGATCATGCGCGATGCACTCGTCTCTCGCTACTTTCCCCATCTCTCCCAAATCAAAAGTCAACAATCGGAAATCACCAATCGTCAATCCAATCTCCAGGTTACCGACGAGCCCCTCGAATATGGCCGCTCTCCCGCCTTCCGCCGCAAGATCCTCGCCATCTACGACCACCAATGCGCCGCCTGCGGCCTCCGCATCAAAATCCCCGCCGGCAATGACGTCAGCTTCATCGACGCCGCCCACCTCATCCCGTTTTCGGAAAGCCAGAACGACCACCCCACCAACGGCCTCGCCCTCTGCAAGAACCACCACTGGGCCATGGACCGCGACATCCTCGCCCCCGGCCCGGATCTCCACTGGCACGTGTCGAAGCTGATCGATCCACGCAGATCCAACGGGGAAAGGGAGCTCTCCGATCTTGCAGGAAAATCCGTCCTCTTGCCGAAAGATCCGGCTTTCCTTCCGGATGAGGAGGGGGTGAAGTGGCGGCTGCAAAGGTTGTCAGCATGAGTTCTGTAGAAAAGTCGGACTGGATCCAATTCCTTCATCGCCTGGGTTTGGAAGTTTATCGACTTTCGACCCCTGAGAGTGGACGTTTATCTGCCTTTCTTTCGGTTCCTTTCATTGATTACGCTGGCGTCATCATCGCATCTGGGATTTTGGCCGCCAAATATCGCTCATTGGCTTTGCCATCGGTAGACCCTTACGATTGGATGGTTCATCATGGAAAACCTGTGTCATTCCCATTTGAATTGCGTGATGGAGGAACCGAGTTAAAGCGAAAGGTGGGAACCATTGTAGGGGTGGAAGATGGAATTCGTGGTCCTTGTTTGTCTGTCAGATACCTCGACAATCTGGAAAAGAAAAGCAACGGCAAGGAGTTCACTCGCTTCGTTAAGCCGAGATGGCTACCTGCTGTGCAGGAGCTTGAGGAGTTGCCCGATTTGGAGGCCTGGCAACATGGAAGTCGTTTGGCATCCAATATCCGAGCCCTTGATGTAGTTCTAGGAGAAGAAGGAGCGGCAGTACTGGTTGGAAAGCCCCATCAGGATTGCTTGATCGTTGACGTGAAAAACCGGGTTACCGAAGAACTGAAGGATTCTGTCGAACTAAACCGTCTTGGTTTTGACGGCGCGGGCGGACCATTGGTCCTCGCTGATATGATTCGTCCGGACGGATGGGGGCCTCAGGCCATGCGGGAAACATTCTCCTCGCATATTGCGCCGGAGCCTGAGCCTGGCTGGGAGCATGCCATCATTTGCGGAAGCCTTAATTTTCTCAGATATTGGGATGAGTGTGATTCAGCGGTTCGGATAGCCATCTTGTGCCCTTCTGAAAATGCCTACGACGAAGCTGTAGGTTTTGCGAATGAAATTTATTATCAGAGAATTGATGACGTCTCAATTCCTGAAGAATTGTTAGCGCTGAAGCCATCCACTGTTGATCTTCAGCTAATTGCCTGTAGCCGATGAATAGAAGGATTGAACTCGAGCACGCCTACAACGCAATGGAGAAGGCCGCAAGCTCAGGCTGGATTGTGTCCGAGATCGGCTGGCAATGCCTCGACAACTTCCATGAGTCACTCCGGGCGTTTGAGAACCGATTGAAATTGCAACAGATCGATGAATCCTGGCATTCTTTCCTTCGGTATTGCAGGAGCTTTCGTTTCTTTCTTGTAGTGACACCTCTACCGGCATTGGAAATCATAAGGAATATGCGCGGGTGGCCAGGATTCGACAGCCTTCCTCTTAACCAGTTGAAGGAGCATCTGGATGAGACAGCCCGCCGGCTCTATGCGAGCTTGCTGGACAGCTTCGCTGCACTTCAGCAGGAGCATGACAATCCGTTGTGTAAAAAAGCCGTCGCCGACTTGTCTTCGACTGAATTGGAAGGAAAGAGAATTGCCGTTCTTTCTCCCGATGGGCGTCTCTCCGTAGCAATTCAAAAATACCTGTCAAAGTGCCTGAATCACTGCAGGATAGACTGCTTGAGGCCCGCTGAACTAAAATCAATAGATATCTATGAAGAGTTAATTGTGTTCGGGCCGTCGCGACGCAGGTTTTCTGATGGCTCGGAGTTCATTTTCGCTACACCCCGCGCAAGTTCACTCAGGCTGTACACACCTGCCTGCTTTCCCGCATCGATTCCTACACCTTATCGATTCGAAGGTTCGCCACATCGGTCCTCGGGCGACAGCGGTTTCCCAGCAATGCGATCATTCGCTGCGCCCTCGGTGACTAAGGACGATCATCAGCGGCCAATTACGGAGCCCCAAGTCAGCACATGCGATCAGGCATGGCTGGATTCATTGCCCCCGCTGGTCGTTCCAGAGGGAGTGTTTTCGGATAATGAGAGTGGCGGAGAATGGGATAGTGAACCTGTTGCGGCAAAGCAGGTGTTGTTGGGTGCGGATCATGCCGTCTTTTTAGATGCTGAGAGTTCGCTATACCGTCTGACCCGGGAGAGAAAGAGTGGCAAAGACAAGTGGATTTGCTCCGGCGTGGAGCACACCGACGTCCGTGATGTTGGTCCCGGGGATGTGCTATTGTTCCAAGCGGCGGGCGGCGGCAGCATGGTAGGGGAAATAGCGGACCAGTTGCTTGGGAAAGACGCGATGAATTACCGTGATGCACAGAACTTGTGGAAATCCAAGCTACGATTGTTTGTTGTGATGTCCTCGAGCACACTTGAGGTGCTTGAATTGATGCGCCAAAAAGGCTCAAATATCCGCACTGCGGCCACCGTGAGGAACTGGTGTGCATCTTGGAACATCGGTCCAGGCAGCTGGCGGGATTTTGAAAGGCTGCTTGAGATTCTTGGTCTGCAGGAACACAGGGAACGCATATTCCAAGCGACGAATTCTATCCGGGCTGCCCATCGCAAAGCTGGATTCCAACTTGCGACACGTCTTCTAGAGATGATGCAGGGCCAGTCTCTCAGTGATTTGATGTGTAATGGAATGCAGGAGTTTTACGGTGCTGACGGAATGTCCAACTGCAAGATTGCATACGAAGTGATTGCAATCATTCCTGAAGAATGCGAAGTGCTACCCAATCACTTGAACCAACCATTTCCCCTACACTAGCTATCATAAGAAATCATGGCCCGTCTGATTCCCTCAATCTGTCCAAGCAGCGCCCCGCCGGGCGAACAGATGTTTTTTAGGCGCCTCAAGGATGATCCGGACACCCAGAATTGGATTGTCCTACACAGCCTGGATCTGGCGAAGCACCTCAACAATGTCTCGGGAGAGGCGGACTTTGTGGTGATTGTTCCCGGCCACGGAGTGCTGGTCGTCGAGGTGAAGTCCCACCGCACTGTCGTTGTGGATGACGATGGCTGGCACCTCGGGCATGATACATTGGATCAACGAGGGCCATTCAAGCAAGCCTCGGAGGCAATGCACTCGGTTAGGAAGTATCTCATGGGGATTGATTCCTCTTTCGGTTCCCTCGTGATGTGGTCAGCTGCCTGCTTCTCACATTGCGACTTTCGGCAAAAGAGCCCCGAGTGGCACGATTGGCAGGTGATCGACCGATCAAGGATAACAAGCGCACCGATTTCGCGAATCATCATTGGGATTCTCTCCAAAGGCAGGGCTCTTCTTGAATCCAAGAACCTGGCCTGTGCACGCGAGACGGAGAAGCACGCTTCGAAAGACCGCTGTGAGGCGGTCGCCTGTGCTCTGCGCCCGAAGTTCGAGATTGCCATGTCGCCGAAGGCAAGGCGCAGGGAGCTTGACGAGAACCTGCTCTCCCTTACCGAGGAGCAGTTCACGGCGCTTGACCAATCTTCTCTCAACCCACGAGTGATCTTCTCCGGCCCCGCTGGGTCGGGAAAGACTGTTCTTGCGATGGAAGCCCTTCGAAGGAAAGTGGTGTCGCGGGAGGTTACCAACCCGGCTCTCTTCTGTTACAACAAACTGCTGGGGGCGGATCTTACAAGGCGTGCCGTTGAAGCTATGCCGGGTGTCCGGGTGGGTCATATTGATAGCTGGCTTTCCGAAGTTGCAGCCTCCCAAATCATGCCCGGAGACCGGAGTGACCCGGACTTTTTTAATCGGATTCTGGCATCGCGTGCCATCGACGCGCTCTTGTCGGATAGTGCAAGCTTCAAGCCTTTCGATTTCCTTGTTGTGGATGAGGCTCAGGATCTTCTTAAGCCCCATTTGTTGGACGTACTGGATCTGGCTCTTGATGGAGGACTTGCCGCCGGCCGATGGTGCATGTTTGGCGACTTTGTAGGCCAGGACATCTACTGCCAGGGAACGATGGGGATGGAACGGTTCATTGACGAACGGTGTCCATCTGCCTCCCGATTCCTGCTCAATACAAACTGTCGCAACACTCGCGCCATCTCAGAGTACATCGTTACGCTCGGAAAGCTGACGCCTCCTTATTCGAAGGTCTTGCGACCGGATGACCGGATAGACCCGGAACTCGAGTTCTGGAGCAGGAGCGAGGAGCAGAAATCCAAGGCCATCACCTTCATTGAGGCCTGTCTCTCTGACGGATTCAAAGCGGCAGACATCGTGCTGTTGAGCCCTAAAGGACAAGGGGCACTTGGCAAAAAGCTTGAAACGGATCCGCATTGGAGCGGCCGCGTCGGTCCCTATCCGGCCGGGGTTGGGAAGATCAGCCACGCTACCATCCAGGGTTTCAAGGGGCTGGAGGCACCGGTTGTCCTTGTCACCGACTTCGAGGCGATGGATGACTCTCACCAGCAATCGCTCTTCTACATTGGGCTTTCACGGGCCCTTCACCGCCTTGGTGTTTTCCTGCATGAAGATCTGAAGCCATTTGTCCGCTCCATCATCTAACTCCACGCCATGTCCGAACAAGATTCCATTTCAAGCCACCTGAGGAACAGGGATCTTCTTGCCGCTGCCATTGCGGGTGAGGTTTATGGTCCGGGCAGTTCCCTGGAAGTCGAGGGAGGCCTTTTCGGCGAGCCAACGGCTTTCGATCTCTCGAAGACGGTGGTGTTTCCCGACCAAAAGGAACATCGCAACAACCGCCCGGTAGACAAGGCAACCGGGGAGGAGATCCTTCGTGAAGACCGCCCGCTGAACCGATACGGAATGGGTGTGCTTTTCCCTGAAGAGGATGAGCGGGAAGAGGATGATGAACTCAGCGCTAGTGCCGAGGCTTCGGCCGGACCACAGGACAATGGCGGAGAGCAGACGGAGGAGGCAGCCCGTGTGCTGCGCACGAAGGAGGAAGAATTACATCTGCGCAAGCTCGAGAAAAAAGCTGCCAGAATAAAGGGGTCGGATCATCAGGACGACGACGAAGACTCCGCATCGGATGCGGCCGATTTGCGGGTGACGAATCTCCGCAGACAGCGTGGCATTGGGATTTCCTTTGTGGTTGATAGCGCTTCACAGGGAGATCTTGTGTTCCAAGTTACCGGGGGCCGCTACCAACGATTCAAGAACATCAGAATACAAGACCGTAAGGAAGACGGCCGGGAGGTGGTTTGGTGGGTCCGGCGAAAGGTGGAGCATGAAGTTAGGATCCCATTTTCGGAAATTCAAACATCCGATGGCTTTCTCAAGCCCAGGAACGTTGACGTCCCGACCGGGGATGGACTCCCTCCCATCGACCTTCGGTTTGAGGTGCTAGTCCGCGGCAGGAACCGTATTCCGGGCACTGACCATCCCTCCACCGCACGCTTGCTTACTGTTACCCTGGTGAACCGCAGCCATTGCAAATCAAGGGAAGCGCTTGATCTATTGTGCTTGTTTCAGGCCCGCTTTGTCGTTTCAGCCCCCGAATCAAACGATTCGGCCATTCTGCCTTATCCTGAAAGTGCGCGCCCTAACTCTGGCCACGAACAACAATCATTGAACCTGCTTTATAGGAACGAATACGTTTTCGCCACCGGGCATGGTTGCGCCGGAGCCTGGGATGCCGATGAGTATGCTAGGCAGGCGCGAAACGTGCGCGCTGAGGTCATTCCATGGTGCGAGACCCCGGCGATTACTCCGATACTCCGCTACAGGGACCAGACGGACGGCATCGAGAAGGAGTTGAGCATCCCGCTTCATCTTCTTGCAGACGAAGGGAAGGTGCACGAAGCACTTGGGCAGTTGCGTCTCTTGCTGGATCTCTACTCAAAATGGATTGATCACCAGGACAAGGAGGTTTCCGGTCTCGAACCACGCTTCCAAAGTGCAGCAGCACAACATTTGGCCTTGTGCAAAGCCTCCTTGGAAAGAATGGAGACTGGCCTGAAGTTGCTTGAGCACGACACCTCCTCAAATACTTCCTTGGCATTCCGTCTGGCGAACCGGGCAATGCTAATGCAGGCGCTTGCTTCAGGCGTCAAAACCCGGAGTAGGAAACTCGATACAAAGGTGAAGAGGGTCACTTACGAGCCACCCTACCTAGAGCCCGATCTCTCCTCCAGCAAGGCCGCCACCAGGGCATGGCGTCCATTCCAGCTGGCTTTCCTGTTGATGAATCTCCCCGCGCTTTCGGATCCCGCTGACCCGTCCAGGGAAATTGTCGATTTGATCTGGTTCCCAACCGGTGGCGGTAAGACGGAGGCCTATCTTGGCTGTGCAGCTTTTTCCCTATTCATGCGCCGCCTGAAGAACCCGTCGGACACAGGAACCGAGGTGTTGATGCGGTATACATTGAGACTGCTTACCGCACAACAGTTCCAGCGGGCTTCATCGCTGGTCTGCGCCATGAACCGGATTCGCGAAGGCATGAGCGAACGGCTCGGCGGGTCCCCTTACCGGATCGGGATCTGGGTGGGTGGCGACACAACGCCGAATAAAAGGAGCGATGCCCTGTCTGCCTACAAGGAAACCAAAAGGTTCGGAGAAGAATCTTATAAGATGGTTCTCCTGAAATGTCCCTGGTGCGGTGCGAAAATGGGTCCCCGCAAGGCAGGAGGTCAGGCAGGAGGACATGAGATCGACGGAGTACGGCAGAAGACAGGTTCGGACGTTATCCTTCACTGTCCAGACACTGCCTGTTGCTTCCACAAGCAGCTTCCGGTCGAAGTCACCGATGAGAACCTGTATGAGAACCCTCCTGACTACGTCATTGCCACGGTTGATAAATTCGCATCCCTGACGTGGAGGGAGGAATGCCGGAGCCTTTTTGGACTGGCTGAAGACGGTTCAAGGAAGGCATCCCCGCCAGGATTGATCATTCAGGATGAGCTGCATCTCATCACCGGCCCGCTCGGCAGCATGGTCGGGCTTTATGAGGCCTTGATTGACGACCTTGCCACCGACCGCCGTATTCCTGGAAAGGAATGCAAACCCAAATTGATTGCAGCAACAGCGACGACCCGTGCGTCGGACCAGCAGATACGCGACCTGTATGCCAGGGAGAAGACCGCGATTTTTCCAGCTCCGGGACTCGATGCGGCAGACTCGTTCTTTGCCCGCTATGACCGGGATCCGTTAGGTAGGCGCAAACCCGGCCGGCGCTATGTGGGGTTCCTCCCGGTGAACTACTCTTCGGCGCTTACCGCCAGTGTACGCCTCTATGCTGCCGCTCTTGCCGCCGCCCTTGGATTCAAGACCGAATCCGAAAGGGATCCCTGGTGGACACTGCTGGTTTTTTACAACAGCTTGCGTGAGCTTGGTGCCAACCTGACGCTCTTTGGCGCGGACATTCCCCAGCGGCTCTACGACATCCAGCGCCGTTGGTATCCCGGAGCGCCACGCAGGGTAGTGTATGAACTTCTCGAACTTACCGGGCGGCTTGCGAACAGCGATGTACCAAGGGCTCTTGAAGCCCTGGAACGTCCCTATCTGGCCAAGCCGCAGAAAGGCATGTATCCCATTGATGCATGCCTTGCATCCAACATCATCGAGGTGGGCGTTGACGTCGAGCGCCTGGCATTGATGGGAGTGGCGGGCCAGCCAAAAACCACGGCCCAGTATATTCAGGCGACAGGCCGTGTAGGACGTCGTGTCGGTCAACCCGGTCTGATCCTGATGAATTACGGTGCGATGAAGGCCCGTGACCGTTCCCACTACGAGCACTTTCAATCCTACCACACAAGATTGTATGCCCAGGTGGAGCCTGCAAGTGTGACGCCTTTCACCATTCCCGTTCTCGACCGCGCACTTCATGCGGTTTTGGTAGCCTACGTGAGGCAGACGCTTCCTGAGGACGAACTGAAGAGTCCGACTCCTTTTGCGGGCACGGCCCTAGAGACCGCAGCCCACAAAGCCTATGGACTCCTGAAGCAGCGGGTCTCGGTCATTATCCAGGACCAAGTCGTTCGCGATCGCGCCTTGGACGATCTCAAGTCGTGTTTTGAGCGTCGGCTGGCCGAGTGGAAGCGTTTCCACCCCGCGAAATGGTCCGAGTATTTCCCAAGCAAGGAAAAGGCCGGCGATATCCCCCTCGTCCGGCCCTATGGCAGCCCTTGTCCTACGGAATGGGAAGGACAGACATGGGAAACCCCCAATTCACTCAGGGGCGTTGATGCCGAGTGCCACCTCCGTATACCCCGGACTCCAGAACCCGAAACGACTGCCGGATCATGAGATTGAACCCACTACGCCGTTCACAACTTGTCACGCCCTTCGGGCCAGGAGCCATCCACGTGCTTGAAGGAGGCGTCGCCGTCGTCACGGGGTCACTCGATGAATGGTTCCGCGACCGGAAGGGCAACCCCGCCGACGAAGAGGATCTGAAGAAACTGCCTCTCTGGTTGAGGGAGCCAAGGCTTGAGGCCAGCCTCGGCGTCTCCCATTTCCGAATGGCTCCTGGTCCTGAGGATAGGGAAGACGCAAAAGAACTGGAACTGACAACCCCGGTCTACCGCTTCCCCACCTGGTATGTGTGTCCACGCTGTGCGGCGATGAAAAAAGCCGACCTTAACCGTGATGGCTACCTGACTTGCGACGGAACGGAATGTAAAAACCTCCGCCTGCGTCAGATCAGTTTTGCCGCGGTATGCGACCATGGCCATCTCCAAGACTTCCCATGGATCGAGTGGGTTCATCACACAGATTGGCCTGACCCGGCATGTGAGGGCAGCTTGAAATTCATGGCGCAAGGCACTGGTTCCTTGGAAGCCATCCAGGTCCGGTGCGAGCGGTGTAAAAAGTCTAGATCGCTTGCCGGGGTCATGAGTGGCGAGCTTCCCTCGGGCAGCGACGCGCAGGGCTGGAGCGGTCTCAGCCGCCAACTTCTGCTCAAAAAAGGCGATTCTCCCGCTAGGGATGGAAGCACCGACTTCAAGTGCCAGGGAGGTTGTTCATGGATGGGACCGATGGTGAACCAGACCTGCACGCGTCCACTGAGGGCCATCCTCATCAACTCCACGAACGCCCATTACGCGGATGTTCGAAGTGCGATTTTCATTCCGCAGCGCTACCAGGCTTCGTCATCGGGTCTTCAGACGATATTGGAGGAGGTTGATTTCAGGAACCAGATACGGATGTGGCGCCGCGCTGAGGACGAGCTTGAGGACATCGTGCGCAAGCTTCGCAAGCGGGATGAAAAAAGTGAAAGCCAGAGACTCAGGAATTACACGGATGCGGAGATTCTCTCTGCATTGAAAGGTCATCATGAGGCACCGCCTTCACCCGAGCCGCCACCGAATCCCGCTGTTGGTACAAGGGCCGAGCAGGAGGTGATGATCCGCCGCGCTGAATACCACGCGTTCCAAGGAGAAACAGACCGGGCCGGCGATCTCGTCCTCCGGGCGACCGACGCGTCAGTTTTGCCGGTCCAGCTCGCGGGACTCATCGACCTTGTGGTGGCGGTGGAAAAACTCAAGGAAACCAGGGTCTTTGGTGGGTTCTCCCGCCTCATCGGCCGCCCACCGCAAGGCGCTCCGCCCCCCTCATCCTTGCTTTGGCAGAAGTATCCCCACGACCATTCGAAGCGTTGGCTCCCTGCGGCGGTTGTGCATGGAGAAGGTATTTTCCTGCGCTTTTCCGAAAGCATGCTGGCAGAGTGGGAAGCCCGGCCTGATGTGATTAAGTATATCAACGTGCTACAGGAGAATCACGATGCCTGCGTTCGCCGATATCGATGGGAAGATCAAACCATTGAACCGCGCTTCGTTCTCCTGCACACTATTGCCCATCTTTTGATCAACCGGATGGTTTTCGAGTGTGGCTACGGATCAGCATCTCTTCGAGAACGCCTTTACGTTTCCAGGGGTAGCGAGCCCATGGCCGGTATCTTGATCTACACGGCTGCGGGTGATTCGGAAGGTACAATGGGAGGGTTGGTCCGGCTTGCCGAGCCTCAGCCGCTGGGACGTATTTTCCTGAATGCAATTGATGAGGCTGACTGGTGCTCCGCCGACCCCGTCTGCAGGGAGGCTTCTTCTTCCGGTGGGCAGGGGCCTGAATCATTGAATCTGGCAGCTTGTCACAGCTGTGCTCTCTTGCCTGAGACAAGCTGCGAGTCATTCAATAAGTATCTTGACCGAATGCTAGTTGTTGATCCAAGAATATCGATATTTTCTAATCTGTGAAAAAACTTAAGAAAAAATCTCCAATTCCAATCCTGTCGTTTTTTACGGGAGGAGGTTTTCTCGATCTTGGTTTCGAGGACGCCGGCTTCGAAACTGTTTGGTGTAATGAGTTCAATAATGACTTTGCCGACATGTTTGAACACGCTATGACTAACCTGCGAAGAATAAGGAAATCCGGAGCGGAAGAAATAAAAGTAAGCTCAAGGTCTAGTATAACTGATCTCAGGTCGGGGATTATTCAGGTTGATGCTTTCAATGGCCGTCCTCCGGAGTGTTTTGGTGTCATTGGTGGTCCGCCGTGCCCAGACTTTAGTAGTGGAGGAAAACATCGGGGACATGAAGGCGATCGAGGAAAGTTATCCCAAACATATATTGATATGGTTTGCAGTTTATGCCCTTCTTTCTTCCTAATGGAAAATGTTCCTGGGCTGATTCGGTTTAAAAAACATCGTGACTATTTTCTGACGCTTCGTGAGCAACTTCATGATGCAGGATATGTCACGGATTTCGCTACTTTAGATGCGCTTGACTTTGGAGCTCCTCAGGAGCGCAAGAGGGTCTTTCTTGTTGGATTTTCGCACAAAACATTGAGAGAAGCTCGCCCTGGATTAGAGCTGCCGACTGGTGAGGGTTGGTTTCCATTTCCTAAGCCTGATTTTGAAGACGCATTGGGTTACCCTTGGCCAGGTGCATCGAAATTTGGTGCTGAGCCCAAACGTCCCAGAGGTATTCCGGATACGTTAATGACAATTAGCTGGTTGAAAGATGTTGGTGTTACATCGGGAATTCCGAATTCTGACGAGTTTTTTGTGCCGTATTCAGACAAGTTTAGTACGGTCGATGAAGGGGATGACTCTAGGAAGTCATTCAAGCGACTGCATCGATATAGATATAGTCCAACTGCTTGCTATGGAAATAATGAAGTACATCTTCATCCATGGGAACCAAGGCGCCTTTCTGTTCGGGAAGCGCTCAGGATTCAAACAGTGCCGGATGAATACATTCTGCCAAGCAATAAAAATTTGTCAGCGAAGTTCAAAATGATTGCCAATGGTGTTCCTGTTGTATTGGCCCGGGCCATCGCAAGATCTTTAATGAATTTCTTGGTTGGGGAAATTGATCATGTGAATAATGATGCTTGAAAAAATTTAGTTAAGATAACAAATCCCATTGATATAATTTGATTTTTGTGAAGCTGTTAAATTTCCGACTTTTTTGATTGTGAGTCAATTTGCATGCTATTTTTGGCGCGGATTTCGGTGTTTATAAGTAATGAGGAAGCGGAGGAAGTGAAGACTACGGAGTGGAAATCCAGGCCTTTGCTGCTTTGCATGGAGAGGATGTTGGGAAGAAGTGCCGAGTGGGAAGTGAGAAGTGAGAGGTGGTGCTTCCAATGACGGGGCAGCTGATCGAAGGGAGTCGTCAGAGCTTGAGCGGCATGGAATGCCAGAGACGACGCTCGGAAATCTCATCCGCCGTAGCGCTTGGTGAGTCACCTGACTGCTTCACAAATCCGTGTTGCACAAGGAACTCCATGGCCTTGCCCTCGCGGATCAATTTGTCGGCAAAGTCGCGGATGATCTGGATTTCAGCCTTTCGATCAACGTTCCGTAGATTGTTGGACTTCACCTTGGGCACAGCTTTAGCGAAACACACGGAAGGCAAGCTGGCGAGCCGGATTTCCGGAGATCAAGGAACTGCTTGGAATCGTGAATACCACTCCTCCTCGGACAGCCCGAAGCCGATTGTCTCTTGGCGAAGTCCAAGTTGATGGAGATTCTCGGAGGAGTTCCGGGATCGCGAAGTCATCGCCGGAATCGAGGAGATACACCGCGCCGGGAAGCCGCTTTCCGTAGGGCAGGCAATCGAGCGCCTGGCGATATTCGGCCGCGGTCACGGGGGGAGATTCAAGACTTGAAGACTCGAGAGAACAAGTGCCGAGTGAGCAGTATCAGTGAGCAGTGGAAGAGGAGAAGCCTCCGGCGGGAGAAGGAGAAGTGCGACGGTCGTCCGGCGACGCTTTGGGGCTATGCCGGTACAGGCAGACCACCGCTACAGGTGGAAGGCGCAAGACCCTCCTCCGCCATGGCTACGGCGGCCAGGCCGGAGAGCTTGGGAGGGCTTCGCGCCGGGCAAGCGCGGGGCTTGGGCTTCGGACCAGCAGGCTGGGTCCGGGAAAGCGGCAGCGGGCTGCCGCAGTCCAAGGGGGCTTCGATCTACGGTTCATTTCTTCGGATCGACTGGGAATTCACCTTGCTCTGTTCTCTTTTTAGGTTACAAGTCCCACCGATGATCAAAAGCTTCGCCGATTCACTCACGGAAAAGATTTTCCGCGGCGATGATCTGACCAAGAAAGAAGCCAGGCAATTGGGCGACATCCGCATCGACAAAGCCCAGGAACGCCTGCTCATCCTCCACCACTCTGCCGAGAAGGATCTCCTGACCCTGCATTCGCTCCATTACCACAAACTACACGGCACCGGGAGGTACTCCATCGATGCCAATTCTCGGAATTCCAAATGGCGCATCACCTTCGCTTGGGCCGATCAAGCGCTCACCGATGTTTCCCTCGTTAAAATCGAAGACACCCACTGATCCCATGAAACTTCGCACCAACCCCGCCGCCGGGCTCATCCACGACGAATTGGAAGCCCGCGGCATCCCGGCAGCCAAGGCAGCCAGGGACATGGCCATTCCTCGCAGCCGTCTCAGTGATGTTTTTGCCGGGAGAAAAGGCGTCTCGGCCGATACCGCGCTCCGTTTCGAACGCTACCTTGGCATCTCCGCCGGTCTTTTGATCCGCCTTCAGGCCGAGTATGACCTGAGCAAAGCGGTCGCGGACAAAGGCCCCCAGATCCGGAAAGAAATCCGCCCGGCTCCGAAACTTGCGGTGGCCTGATCGTTTCGGCTTCGATCCTTTGTCAGGCAACGGCGCTATCCGGCTCCGTCATGGTCCTGAACCGTTCCGTAAACTCATTTTCCCTGGAGTAGTAGAGAGTTTGCTAGTTTTCAGTTTTCAGTTTTCAGGGAAGAAAAGAGTGAGAAGTGGGAAGTGAGATCGGTGATCGGTGATCGGTGATCGGTGGGCGGTGGGCGGTGGGCGGTGGGCGCAGTCGGAGCGGTGACATGGCGGCGAATTGGGCACGACCCACGACTCACCATTTACGATTTACCATTCACTCTTCCACTTCTCTTGAATCAGAGCGGCGCGAGTCGGCGTACGTTCAGTTCACCTGCGGATTCTCCGGGGCTTCGGCGAGGATGCGGTGGAAGGGGGAGAGGTCGCGGAGGATTTGGGACCAGAGGGATTTGTCGTGGATCTTGCCGAGGAGGGTGGGATCGGGGCGGGTGGTGATCCACGATTGGCCGCGCAGTTCGTTTTCCAACTGACCTGGGCTCCAGCCGGAGTAGCCGATGAAGGCACGCACCAGAGTGCCGGGGCGCTGGCTGTGGGCGATGGCGTCCTCGGCGGAGATCCGGATCGACCAGCGCAGCGAGCCTTGCTCATGGTTCCACCAGAAGGCGGAGAAGGTGAGTTGCTCCTGGGCGACCGGGCCGCCGTGGTGGACGGGGACCTTGCGCAGGGGCGTGAAGGTATCGTCCGTCAAGAGATCGCCGACCAGATGGCCGGTGGGGAGATTGAGAATCAGGCCGAAGGCACCGTCGGTGGCGGAATGTTCCGCGAGCAGGACGACCGAGCGATGAAAGAGCCCGTCACGGAGGGTGGGGTCCGCCAGCAGCAGTTGGCCGTGGAGGTCGATGGAGTGATCGGGAGTGGCCTCGTCTTGATTCACGGTCGGCAGCTTAAGGCCGATCCGCCGGACCGCCAATGCTGGATTCCGGGGATGGTTGACGAATTTGTTGGATCGGGGTGGGGCCAGCCATTACCTCGGGCGGGTTGCAAATGTCGAAGCCGGGAGCGATGGAGGAAACCGAAGCCGGGGAGCTGCCCGAGGTGCAGCTTGGTGGACGGTTGGCCGGGCTTTCACTGTCCAAGCAGGTGATGATCCTCGCGATGTGGCCGCTGCTGGAGCAGGTGCTGGCCTTCTTCGTGGGGCTGACGGACCTGTTCATTTCCGGACGGATGGCGGAGGGAGCGGAGCGGGTGGCGGTGCTGGATGCGATGGGCCTCGGTGGCTATGTCGGCTGGTTCTTCAACATCCTGCAAGGGGCGGTGGCCACCGGGGTGATGGCCCTTGTTTCCCGCGCGACCGGGGCTCGGGATCATCCGCTGGCAAACCGGGGGCTGGGGCAGGGCGTGTGGCTGGGGATTTCGGCGGGCCTGATCTCCTTCGCGGTTCTTTACGCGGGCATTCCGTTGCTGATCGAGGAAATCGGGCTGACGCCCGAGGCCGGGGAGCAAGCGACGAAGTTCCTCAAGGTTCTCGCGTTTTCCGGACCCTTCAGTGGGGCGATGTTCGCGGTGAACGCCGCCCTGCGCGGGGCGGGGGACACGCGGACGCCGTTTCTTTCGATGGTGGTGGTGAATGTGGTGAACATGCTCATGAGTTCGCTGCTGGTCTTCGGACCGGCGCCATTCGGTGGTCATGGCATCGCCGGGATCGCGGCCGGGACGGTGTGTGGCTGGATCGCAGGCTGTCTAACAGCGGTGCTGATGCTGGGGCACGGTCGCAGTGAGGGGCTGCGGTGGTCGCGCATCTCGCTGTCGCCGCATTGGGCGACGATGAAGCGGATCCTGCGGGTGGGAGCCCCACAGTCGTTGGAGATCCTGGTGATGTGGCTGATCCACGCCTACGGCATCCATGTCATTGCCAACCTCAACCACGTGGGATCGCTCGGGGCGCATTTCCTGGCGATCCGTGTGGAGTCGATGAGCTTTTTGCCGGGCTTCGCCATCGCGACAGCCTCGGCCACGCTGGTCGGCCAGTACCTCGGCGCGGGCTCGAAGGCGATGGCGGTGAAGGCGGCAAGATTTTGTTGGAAGACGGGCGTGGTGATGATGAGCCTGATCGGGATATCGTTCGTCTTCTTCCGTTATCCACTCATCGAGTTCATGGCGCCCGGCAGCGGGCTGCATGCCGACCTCGCTGCGCCGCTGATGATTGTTTCCGCCCTTACGCAGCCGTTCTTCGCCACCTGCATCATCCTGAAAACCTCGATGCGCGGAGCCGGGGCGACGAACTCCGTGATGCAGTGGTCGTTTGGCAGCATGTTCTTCTATCGCGTCGGCGTGCTGGGGTGGTTCTTCAACCACGGTGGCATCTCGCTGACGCAGGTGTGGATCGTGCTCGGGCTGGATCTTTTCACGCAGTCGATCGCGTTTTCCTGGCTCCACTTCCGCGGGCGCTGGCTGGATGCGAAGGTGTGAGGTAGCCTTTGAGACTCAGAGGCTGTTTGATAAAATCCGAAGAGTCATTTTAACCACGGATGAACAGGATGGACACGGATGAAGAATTCGAATGAAACCTCGATCATGGGTCCATTTTGTCCGAAGAAAATTCTCGGTCATCTATGTTCATCCTGTTCATCAGGCGAAGGATTGAACGTGCGAGGTCGTCCATGTCCGCTGCACTCCCTTTGTGGTTCTTTCTGTGAATTCCGGATCGATACCTCAGCTTTCAGACAGCCTCTCAGCAGAGACCGCGCACGAACTTGGTGAAGAAGTCCGCGCCGGCTTCGAGTTGGGCGAGGTCGATGAACTCGTCGGCGGTGTGGGCCTGGTCGATCGAGCCGGGGCCGATGCAGATGCTCGGGACGCCGCCGTGGGAAAGGTGGGCGGCATCGGAAAACCAGGGCGCTCCGGCGAGTCCGCAGGCGGGATCGGTCGCCAGCAGGGCCTGGATCATCAGGTGGGCGGCGTCGGTCTCCATGGGGGGATTTTCATGAGGACGGACGATTTCCAACGGCAGCCCGAGGCGCGCAATGGTTTCTGTTAGAAGGGCAAGCGCTCCACCGGATGAGGCGAGGGCGGGGGTGATGCGGATGTCGATTTCCGCGTCGGCGAGGTCGGGCACGATGTTCGGCCGCGAGCCGCCACGGATGACTCCGACGTTCATCGTACTTCGTCCGAGCACCGGGTGGGTGAAGGTGGCAAGTTTGGGGACGAGTTCGGCGTCGAGTTGGTCGAGGGCCCGGGCCAGCTTCATGATGGCGTTTTCGCCGCGCTCCGGCTGGGAGCTGTGGGCGGCCTTGCCGGTGGTGCGGAGAGTGGCCCAGAGCGAGCCCTTGGTCACGTGGACGACCTGCATCGAGGTGGGTTCTCCGACGAGGGCGAAGGTGTAGTGATGGCCATGCCTTTTTGCGAAATCCTTCGAGCCCCACTGGCCGGACTCCTCACCCATGAAGGCCACGAAATCGAAGGCGACCGGGGCCTTGGCGAGCAGGTCGCGGTTTTCATGCAGCGCCCAGAGCATGGCGGCCATGGGGCCCTTGGTGTCGGAGGTGCCGCGCCCCCACATCCGTCCATCGCGGATCTCGGCGGCAAAGGGATCGATGGTCATGCCGCTGACGCCGACGGTGTCGAGATGGGGACCGAAGAGCAGGCGGGGTCGGCCATCGAGCGGGGCGAAGCGGGCGATGAGGTTGGGTCGGCCGGGTTTGATTTCCTCGATCGTCACCTCGGCCCCGAGGGCGGAGAGCCAGCCATCGAGAAAGGCGGCCATGGCGGCCTCGCCGGTTTGGTCGGTGCCGGGGGCGTTGTCGGGATTGACCGAGGGAATGCGGACCAAGTCCTGGAGCAGGCTGACGACACCGGAGGGCATGCACTTTCCATAGACGCAACTTGGGCGGGCGCAAAGCCTGGAAGTTCCAAGTTCCAAGTTCCAAGTTCCAAGTGCCAAGTGCCAAGTGCCAAGTGCCAAGTGCCAAGTGCCAAGTGCCAAGTGCCAAGTGCCAAGTGCCATGTGCCAAGTGCCATGTGCCAAGT
>JAIXPW010000146.1 GCA_027485995.1 Verrucomicrobiaceae bacterium | reverse complement strand
TCGTCGCTGATGCCGCAGAAGAAGAACCCGGACGTCTGCGAACTGACGCGCGGCAAGACCGGTCGCCTCGTCGGCAATCTGATGAATCTCCTCGTCGCGGTGAAAGGTTTGCCGCTGACCTACAATCGCGACCTTCAGGAGGACAAGCCGCCGCTGTTCGACTCGATCGACACCTTGAAGATGATCCTCGCGGTGAATACCGAAATGATCGCCGCGATGGAGATCCGCACCGAGCGCTGCAAGGCCGCCGCGAGCGATCCGATGCTGCTCGCCACCGATCTGGCCGACTGGCTGGTGAAACAGGGCGTGCCGTTCCGTCATGCGCACGAGCTCGTCGGCAAGGCCGTCGCCGAGTCGGTGAAATCGGGCGTGCCGCTCGATCAGCTCGATCTAACAGCCATCGATGCGGCCTACACTGCGGAGGCGAATTCGGTCTTCAATCTCGAACGCGCCCTCGCCGCACGGACCAACCCCGGCGCGCCGTCAGTGGAGAACGTCAAGGCTCAGGTGGAGCGTTGGAAGTAGGCACCTGCTTCACCGCAGGCCTTCTTCGCACCACCATCCATCCGAGCAGTCCGCAGAGCAGGAGACCCCAGCCGCTGGTGGTGCTGCTGATTCGCTTCAGCTTGAGATCCAGCAGCATCGCATGGCCGCCATCGACCTGCACACTGCGGCCGAAGGTCAGCACGGTGCCACGTTCGGGGATGGTGACATCAAGCGCCACGGGTGCCGGATCCGCGGCGAGCTGCTGGGTGACGATGCGGTTGGCAATGGCTTTCAGCGCGGAGTTTTCATCAGCGGTGTTGCCTTCCATCAAGCGATCAAACTGGGTCGGATCGTAGTTGGTGTTTCCCTGAAGCAGCGGGTTCTCGTTGGCCGCGCGCTCGAGCTGGCCATTGACCACCTGTGAGGCATCGCCGCGATTGTCGAGATAGAGCTTCTGGCGGCGGGTGTTGAGGCCGAGCACCGCCTGCTGGGTCTTCAACTGCCGTTGCTGCACGCGGGCGTCCTCATTCGAAGCGGCATCGAGCGCGTTGGACTTCGCTGCCTTGCTGAGCGCTTGGCTGGCCTTGTCCTGCTCACCGCTGGCGAGCCACTTGTTGGCTTGGTCAAGCAGGGCGACGGCTTCCTTCGCGTCGGACTCCTTTTTACGAAGGACAAACGACTGATAATCCTCGAGGCGGAAACTCCCGGCTGACGTTTCATCCTTCAAGTCGAGGTCGCCTTCATGACCCGCGAGCTTCCAGCCCTCCGGCACGAGCACGCGCCAGCTCAGGTTTTCGAGGGGAACATCCAGCGCGGGACCTTCGAGCTTCAGACCCTTTCCAGATCCGGCTGAGTAAACAAAGCGCACCGAGGCCGGACGATCACCCTCGGGTGCGGGAAAGACATGGAACAACCAGGCATCGCCCTCGCGGACCAGGGAGACACCTTCATCATTCACCAGGACGTTGAAGAGCGAGGAATCCTTCGGCAGTCGAAGGCGCAGCGTGCCTTTCTCAACGACCTGCACCTTGAGGTCAACGGCCGTCAGCGCATCGCCATCGGGGGAAAGCAGGGTCGTAAGTGCACCCGAAGCCACGCGGAGCTTGAGCGCGTTGGCAAGGTTGTGGCGCTTCACCTCGAGCGAAAGCGGAGCCTCCGCCTCGGCGACCTTGAAGACCAGTCCGGAGGCCGGAGTGCCGGAAAGCTGCGGCATCGAGGCCTGGACCACGGCCCAGTCGGTGCGCTGCCAGCCGCGAGCCGGAGAAGGGGCGTCGATTTCCAGACGACCCCCGGCATGCACGACCACGAAATACGAGGTCTGTCGTACTTGCTCGATCACCAGCGGCTCGATGACCTCCTTGCCCTCTCCCTTCGACTGGCTCTGGAACTCGAGATCGACCGTGGTGTCCCCCGCGATGCCGCGCTGGAAGCGGATGTCCCACAGCCCCGGCGAACCGGCCACCGGAACGAGATCGCCGACACCCGGACCACTGGCCCGCACCGTGCCCGCCGCCGCTTCATCGAGGCCCGGAATGCGGACCCGCAGGGATTTCACCGCCGCGTTTTCAATCCGGTAGCGGAGGGAAACGCGATGCAGCATCTGGCCTTCGCGCAGGGTGACATCATGGAGAATCTGGGCGGTCACCCAGGCATCGAGGCGTTCGATCGCGAGGGCGAGCTTCCAATCGGATTGCAGCAGTCGGAACGCCAGCGCACCCGGGCGCACCGCATTGCGGGCCTGCGGCATGTCGCCGAGTTCGCGCGGATCGAGTTGGGAAACATTCGCGCGGGTCACGGCGCGGATCTGAAGGCCACGATCTGGCACCACGATCATCGTTCCCGTTTCCCGAGAGGCCTCACGCAGCGTGATGCGGGGCAGGTTCCAGGACGCCTGAGCGTTCGGTGGCGGTCCGGCGAGGGAAAGCGAGAACTCCTGTTTCCCGATCGTGCGGCCGTTGAGGTGCAAGGTTACCAGACGCTTGCCGCCTTCCTTCGTCTCGGTCCAATGGCTGAGCGCCGCGCCCGTCGCCGCCTCGATCTCCAAGCCATCCGGCACTTCCAGCACCACGCGGAAAACGCCGGCCCGGGTGATGGTCACTGACAGATCGGTGGCCAGCACCATGCGATCCTCGCCAAGCGAAAGCACCTGCCGCGATTCGGCCCGCAGCTCGGGCGCGACCGGGGCAACCCGCACCGCGACCGATGCCTCATCGGCTCCGTAGCGGAACACGCGCTGCAACAAGGCCAGCGGGCGACCTTTCGCATCCGCAGGCAAAAGACGTCCATCGAAGTCCTCCAGGTTCACCACCGACAAGCCCTTCGGCGTCACTGCTTCCGGCTGGGCCTCATCGCCGAAGGCGAGAGCGAGCAAACCGACCTCGCCCGCCGAGCCATTGACCCGCAGCGGAGAAAACGTCAGATCCACCGGCAAGGCGTCGCTGCCTCGCTGGGTCTCGACTGTTAGAGCGAAGGCTGCTTGTTGGGCCGGCTCGATCGCCACCCGCAGCTCACGAGTGCGTGGATCGAAACGCCAGCCACCGACCGGACCATCGGAAACCTCGCCGACGGTGAAAGCATCCGGCACCTTCAAGACCAGCTCGCCGACGCGTCCCTGGGTCGGGCGGATCGTGATGCGATGACGACCGTTCACCACCCCTGGTCCTGGAAGGAACAGATTCGAGACTTCCGAGAAATACCGCACCGCTTCCGCCGCGACATCGCGCTGGCGTGGACGGACCTGGATCGTGGTCACCGCAACTGGCGAAAGCATCAGCACCGCACCACTTTCATCCTCGGGAAGGCCTGCGAGCACCTCCGTCGAGGCCGCGGCGGCCGAGAAGAACTCCCAACCCTTCTCCTTCCACTGCACGCTCACCTTCTGCACTGCGGCAGGACCGGTCGGCAGCGCCCAGCCATCCTGAGGACGTGGCAGGGGCATTTCAAAGGTCGCATGACCGGTCGCGCGACCACTGGCCTCCACCACGAGGAAATAGGCTTCCTTGCCCTCGAGTGGAGCTTTCACCGCACGCAGGCCGGTGCCAGTGAAGGCTGTTAGAACGGCTGGTGGCCTGAGGAGAAGGAAGCGGTCTCCAGCATCGCCGCGCACGGCGAGGTCGATCTCGCCCTGCATTCTGCCATCAACGATCTTCCACTGCTGGACGATCGACTCCGCCGCCCGGGCATCGGTTGCGGCATCCGCTTGCGAAGGCGTTCCCAGCCACAAGCCGAGCATCAGCAGGGCGGCGGCCGGGGCCGACTTGGGCATCCTCAAACGACGGGCCAGGGGCACCACGATGAAGATCAGTCCGGCCACTCCCAGCAAGGCAATGAACAAGGGCGCACTGCCGCGCTGGGCGAGCAGGCCGGTGCCTAACAGAATCATCCCGAGCGCCCGCAGCGGCAGGCTTTTCCTGACGAAGCTGGCCACGAAGGAAACCAGGCCGGCGAGCATCGCGAACACACCGAGCCAAACGATGTTGGCTCCGAGCGGCGTGACGTTGCCGAGTTCGATCGTGATCTGCTGCCCAGGGGCCACCACGGGAGCGGCGTATTCCAAGGCAGGCTGGATGAAGGGCACCGTGCTCAGAACCCGGGCGAAAGTGAGGTAACAGGCCCCGACCATCATCAATGCGGAAATGAAGGCTCCGATTCTGAGATAACGGTTCGCGCTTCCACCAAACACCAGGGCCAGCACTCCTAACAGCGCGACCACCATCACCGGCTTCTCGACGCGAGAGGCGATCCGTTCGAAGCCGGTCGAACGCAGGACCGGCTTCACCAGTTCCGCTGAGCCACCCTCGGGCACGAGGCGTCGGCCATCATCGCCGGTCACGATCCACTCGCCGATCACCACCGGCGACGAAAGCACAGGCGCGGCGAGGATCGGCGACGAGGCCTTCTTGGCCTGCGAACCGTAGCGCAGGGAAACCTCGACCGGTTCGTTCGGATCCGTCTTCGTTGGCAGCGGGACCAGGGTTTCATCGCGATCGAGTCGCGCATTCACCGGCGTGCCATCGACACGGGTTTCCCAAAGAGTCGTGCCAGCGGGCAGCTTGAGACGAAGCGCCGAACGACCCCGCGATTTCACGAACAGGCGGGCGTCGGTCACGATCTGGCCATCGCGCGAGACCTGGCTGCCGAGCTTGAGGAAATCCACCACCTGGTCGGCGGTTTCACCGGGCTCGAACCACTTCACGTTGAGATCGATCGTGAAATCGCGGGCCGTGTACTGCCAGGCGGCGAGGGTCGGCGCGCTGGTCAGCAGACGGTATTCAGCCGGAAGCTCGTTGGCCTCCAGTTTGAGCAGCGGTCCGTCGCTACGGGAAACCTCGTAGTTCACCTGCAGCGGGCTGACGACCTGCACGTAGCCGCGCTCGGTCTGGACATCCAGGGGCCTCACCGCTCCCGGAGAGATCACGCCACCGCGGGCGCTCATCGGTTGTTCGAAGCTCAGCAGCACCGTGCCCGCACCCAGCACCGGGCGGGAAAGCGGAACGATCACCACGTTGCCTTCGCGACGCCAGTCACGGCCGACGTTCTGGCCGGTGACGTCGATGTTGCCGATGCCTTCCGGCACCGAAATTTTCCATTCGGTGGCAGGGGCCCCGACCACGAAGTAGTTCACCAGCACGCTGCCATAAGCCGCACCGGCCTTGAGCGAATAGAGATGGAACACGTCCGCCTGCACCGACTGGCCGAGCGCTTCGATCTTCATCGAGGCCGACCAGTTGGCATCGCGCAAACGGAAGGCCTGCTGGAGTCCGGTGGCCTGCTTCGGGAAAAAGGTCAGCGGCACTTCCGCGAGCGAGGTGGTCTTCGCCGGAGTCACGCGGAAGCCCTGAGCCGAGACCACGCCGACGAATCCGCGACGCGACTTCACCCCTGGAAATCCAAGCGAGGGCAGATCCCAGGCACCCGCCTGCGCGGCCTGGTTTTTCTCCAAACGAAGACTGATCAACTGTCGGCCATCGACCGGCTGCGAGAACAGGATCTTCACCACCCGCGAGCCATTCACGGCCGTGCCCGCAACTGTGTAGTCGGCCACCGCCGCGCCGGTCACCGAGGCCACCGCGTAGTCTTCCGGCACGCTCATTTCCCACTCACGCAGCGGAGCCTCACGGATGTTGAGTTCGAGGTCGGCGAGGATGCGGCGATCCGTCTCGGCGATTTCATAAAGCGTCACCTCGTTCACGCTGACTTCCGGCAGCACCTGATCGGCGTTGATTTCAAAGGAGCGGTCCGCGGCTGGAAAGCGATAGACGAAGGCCTGACGGAGGTTCTCGCCGCCTTCGATCGGAAACTGTCCGGGAGCGAGCTGCATCATGCCGACGACATTCGTCACCTCCAATCTAACAGAACCCTGGTTCGCGATGCGGACCCAGCCGCTGTGGCGCAGGGCTCCATCGGGTGTGAAGCGCATCGGCATCGCCTTCACCGGGAAACTTCCAAGGGCGGACTGGCCTTCGATGCGGAGCTCCCCTTCGCCTTCGATCGGCTGGTTGAGGGTCACTTCCAGTTTCCTCGCCGCTCCGTCGCCGCTCACCGACCAGCCGAGCACCTGCTGGCCCTGCACGGAAAGAATTTCACCGGGACCATCAAGCTTCACCACGATCGCGCCGAGTTTGCCCTGGAGAATGCGGAAGCGGAGCAACGAGGATTGGCGCAGCAGGCCGCTGCCGACGCGGACTTCGGAAACTTCCGTGCTGGAGAAAAAGAGCGCGCCCTCGGCCTCTTCGCGCGAGGCCTTCCAGGCGAAGTTGACCTTGCCATTCGCCGGCAGGAATCCACGCCAGGCCTCGCCGTCGCGCTGCGGGGTGACTGCCAGGCTGCGATTGAACTCCACCTTCGCGCCCAGTCCCTCGAGCTTCAATGGCACCACCACACCGGGTGGCATCGTGAAGTCGATGACCCGTGCATCGCCCTGGCGCCTGACTGCGGCCTGAAAGGAGATCTTCACCGGAAACGATCCCGCGCGATCCGCGACGAGTTCATGAATGAAGGCATCGCCATCCTGTCGCAGGCGCACATGCCAGCCATCGCCCGAGGCCTCGCCGGACATCGCGGCAAAGCCACGAAGCAGCTCGCAAACCGCCCCGGCCTTGGTGGCGCGGGCCTCGCCTGTTAGATTGAAGGCCACGCTTTCGCCGTTCGCGGCGGCTGCGCCGTTGAGGCTCGTGTTGGTCAGCTCCAGCTCGCGCGGAGCCACGCCACCCCGCGAAACGGCGGCGATCAGGAGCGGAAGACCGCTGCCCTGGAACTTGCGGCCATTGCCACCTTCGACCGGAAGAAGTCCATCGGCCTGCAGCACGCGCAGATCGACGTCATCGGCGGCATTGAGGGTCGCTGTTAGAGAGAAGCCGGTCGCTTTCCCGGCACCTGGGAGGAGCAGCTCGGCCTTCGCGCGGGTCTTGCGCAGGTCCGCCTTTGCAATGACCTGCCACTTCCAGTCCGTCGGTCCAGCGATCGGATGAAGATCGAGGAAACGCTTGCCATCGGGCTCGGTGCGCACCGCCCAGTCCTTCAGTCCTTCACCGGTCACCGAAACGATCTCGCCACTGCCATGAAGCGACAGGCTCAAGGTCTCTGCTTTTCCCTGAAGAAGATGCAGCGCGAGATCCATCGTGGTGTCCGCCGAGTCGAGGCCGAGCGTGCTGTTGACCGTGGCCTCCGCTGAAAAGAACAGCGGCGCGGGAGCCTGGATCTTCTCCACCGGCACCACCGCCACGCCTTCTCCGATCCTCAGTCCGGCAGGGGGTTCCTGGGCGAGGGCAACGGCGAGAAGGCCGCTCATGAACAGGCAGAATGTCTTCATAAATGCAGGGGTAAATCAGGTTCTAACCGACGCGTGGGAGTCGGTGTGTAAAGGGTTCGTCAATTCGGGTTGATGAAGGGTTCAACCACGAATGGACACGAATAGACACGAATGAAGAGCAGGCTTAGGCCTCTAACCGATTCGTGAAAATTCGTGTCCATTCGTGGTTTGATTTCTTGAGTTGTTTCACTTCAGCTTCCCGATCATCTCGATCAGGTCGCCGACCTTCTTGCTGGTGGCATAGTGGGCGCGGACCTTGGCGACTTGTGGCGTGAGGGATTGGAAATCGGTGGCCTCGGCCAGCGGTCCACCGCGCAGCTTCTCGGCGGCGAGGGCGGCCAGCGAGGCGAGCTGCATCGAAGGCGTGGCCTGATCGAAGGCGGCCGCTTTCTCATCGTAGGGGATCGTCCAGGTCTGCTCGACCATCTGGCCTGTCGAGGTGTCCTTGAAGCGCACGCTGGCCTCGCCGATCTCACCCGTGCCCAGCGGCAGGGTTTCGACCTGATAGAGCGCGACGCCTGCTTCCTCCGCTGCGAGCTCGGCGGCATCGACCTTGTCGTTGCGGAAATCCTCGGTCTTCAGGCGATGCTTTTCGAAACCGATGAGCTTGTAGCGACCGACGCGGGCCGGATTGAAATGGACCTGCACCTTCACGTTCTCGGCAGCGGGTCGGAAGGCACCGGCGAGTTGCTTGGCGAAGTTCGCGTCGGCATCCGAGGGCTGGTCGATGAGGTAGTAGCGGCCATTGCCATCGCGGGTCAGCGTTTCGAGCATGCGATCGTTCACTCCGCCCGCGCCGAGGCCGGCGGCGTCGAAGGAGATGCCCTGCTGGCGGAGTGCGCGAATGCGTTCGGCGAGGTCTTCGGGCTTGGCATTGCCAAGATTGGCTGCGCCATCGGTGAGCAGGACGATGCGGTTCTGCGCGGCGGGATTCTTCTGACGCAGCGCGAGATCGCCACCGAGCTTGAGGGCTTCCTCCAGGTTCGTGCCGCCCTCGCTTGGGGTGTTGCGGACGATGTCGATGAGCTCCTTCGCACGCTCGCCGGGCAAGCGGTCGGCCATCAGTCGAGGGGTTCGGGAAAAACCGGCCACCGTGATCGTGTCGCCCGCTTTCAGGAGGGAGGCGAGCTGGACGATGGCCTGGTTCAAGCCCTCGTGACGGTCCTCGCGCTCCATCGAACCGGAGTGATCGAGCAGGACTGTTAGATTAAGCGGCTGGCTCGCGGCGCGACCGGCGGCCCCGGTGCGCATGGCGATGCGGACCAGATTCCGCTGCGGCAGGATCGGATGGGCCGCCTGTTCGATCGCGCAAGCGACGGGTTCGCCAGGAGCGGGAGTGGGATCGCCGTAGTCGAAGGCATTGTAGAATTCCTCGGGGCGCACCGATTCTGGATCCGGTCGCTCTCCACGATCCATTGCCGCCTTCGCGACCTTGAAAGAGGCATCGCTGACGTGCAGGGAAAAGGTCGAGAACGCCTCGCCGCTGGCGGAAATCTCGTCGGTGGGGATGGGGGCGGGTTTGCGGGGAAGGATCTTGCTTGTTCCAAGTCGGTCGTCGGCCATATCGAGCTGAGCCATCAAGGTTTCCCGAGTGACGGTAATAGCCTCCTCCATCTCCTTCTTCATGCGCCTCAGTTTCTCAGCCTGCGCCAGGTATGACGGATGATCCTCTGCCATCCCTTGCGTCTTGAGTTGATCGATTTTCCGTTTTTGCCCCAAGTACTGCGGATATAGTTCTTTTACAACGTTCTGATGCAGATCGAGACTGGATGCGTAGGCAAGCAACTGGTCGCCGGTGTAGGTCAGCATGTTCTTGATCTGGTCTTCCAACTGGCTCTTGCTTTGCTGCAACTTGTTTGCTTCGGCAGTGGGGGCCGTAGGAACAATCCCCTTGGTCCGCGCAATCGTTGTCATCAGCTTCCTCCGTTCCTCGACCTTCTCTTCCTGCGCACGAACCGCTTTGCGAAGCTCCTGCAAGGCACGTTCGGAATCCTTTGTCTCGATCTCGGTTCGATGGTTTTTGTAGGCCTTGGCGACTTCAGCTGCGACGTCTCTCGCGGTCCCTGCATCGTCATTCTTGACCTTGATGTCGATCAGGTCGGTGCCCGGGCGATTGCTGACCGTGATGCTCTTCTGGAGTTCTTCGACCACCTTCTCCTTCGGGATCTCCCATTTGTTGGAAAGGTTCAGTTGCTCGGCCACCCTCATCAGGACGTCCTTCGATTTCACGATCTCAAACTCGGTCGCGAAAAACTGCGGCGACATCACGGGTTGTCCGGATGCTCCCGAGGTTGCCTTCCCCAGAACCGTGATTCCCGGGTTCCTCGGTTTGACCTGAACCGCAGTGGAAGATTGATAACGGCGATCAAGGGAAAGCCAACCTGGCTTCTCGATCACGGGATCTTCGTGAACGACGATGGAACTCGAAGGAATCCGCTCCTGGATCGTTTCACCCAGAAGCTTCATCTTCATGGTATTGAGCATCTCCTGGGCGGAATCGAGCTCAATCTTGGCATCGATGTAGTCCTGGGCATCCACGGCGGTATCAATCGCTTCCCCTTTCTTTTCGGAGGAGAGAGTCTTCACCTTCGCCAGGCGTTCAATTGCCATGTCTTTCTGGGCCTTGAGTGTTTCGCGCAAGTTGGCGACACCTTCGTCCAATTGCTTTTTTGTCGTTTCGAGCTGTTGTTGCTGGGCTTTGACGTCAGGATGTTCGTCCGCGAAGCCCTTGTTCTTGAGTGCATCAATCGCGCGCTTCTGTTCGAGATAGGTCGGATAAAGGCTCTTGACGCTGTTATCCGGAAGATCAGGTCCAGACGCATAGGTAAGAAGCTGATCGTCGGAGTAGTTGAGCAAGTTGTTGATCTGGGACTCCAACTGAGTCTTCTCACCGTTGATCATGTATTCAATGTCCCGAGCGCTGCCGGCTCCGCGATCGTCCTCTCGATTCCTCAGCGGATTCTCGAACATGGCAGTCGGAGATGATTCGACCCCTCCATCCGGCACCGCCTTTTCCCAGGCCTTGTCCACCTGCATCAGCAGTTGGGAACGCGTCTGATCATAGGCAGCGCGGTAGTAGTCGGATTGAGCCGAGGCAACTCTTTCAAGTCCGCGTCGTGCAGCTGAATTATTGGGATCAGTGCGAAGGACGCTTTCGTATTCGCGCTTTGCGTCGTCGAATTTGCCCAAGTTGAAATTGCCCTCACCCAGGTAAAGGCCTTTGCGGACCTGATTCACGTTCTCGGTGTGTGCATCGTCAAGCGCGGGATTGGTCCGGAGGGGATCTTGGAGCCAAGCAAGTTCGCGCTTCGCATCAGCATTCTCCGGATCGGCACCGGGCTTGAGGACTTCGCCCAGCAAGGCTTTGGCCTCGTCATACTTGCCGAACTTCCGATATTGCTGGGCCAGGGCGACGTTCGCATCGGTGAGATGCTCTTCATAGCTCTTGCGACGATCTTCCAGAAGGGGGGCGTTCGGAATCTTCTCAAGGGCATTGTGATATCTTTCCACTGCCTGCTTGTAGTCACCCTTGGCAAAGGCATCGCGGCCCTCCATGAGCAAGCGGTCGCCTTCCGTGACTGCTTCCCCACGGCGAACCATCTCCCTTTGGGCAAGGCCGGTCAGTCCCTTGTTAGATTCTTCTTTGGGAGTCTCCTTCGCGTCGGAGGATAGATCTTCCAAAGCCGTGGGTCCGGACTCAGATTTGGTTCGACCAAGAGTATCTTCGGAAGCCTTGGCGTTTGCCGCAGCGGGCTTGGCAGGAGCCGCAGTTACGGGTGGAGCGGGCGGTGCAATGGCTGCGGGCGCTGGAATGGCTGCGGGCCTATCGAGTTTAGCCACGTCTTCGCGAACTGGCGTGCCTTGCGGGTTCTCGGCTCGGTTCGGATTGTTGAGGCTCGCATCGACGTTGCCGCGGGTGATGACTCCATCTCCGCTTCTCAGACTTCCGGTCACGATCGTTCCGTTTCCATTCAAGGGGCCATCCGCGACCTGACTTTTCGCGCCTTCCATGTCGCCGAGTTCCGACTTGCCAGTGACGGCAAGGGATCCGGTGATCTGATTGACATCGGAAGCGACGGTTTCTTCAGCATTCGTTTCCAGGCCGAGTGAGGAGACATCATCGATCGCAGCGTTCGGGGCCTTGTTTCCTGCGCGACCGCCTGAGCCGTCACCGAATCCGAAGCCCAAACCTGTTCCGCCATCAAGGGTTTGGGAGGTTGGGGTTCTCTGAATTGCCTGGCCGAGATCCATCGCCTGACCGTCGGAAGTGCCCAGAGCAAGATCTGAAGGGCTTTCCTCTGCAGCGACACCGAGTCCTGTTGGTTCACCTGGCTTCGATTCAGCCGCAGGCCCTCTGGTGGTGAAGCGGTCTTTGCCGGCGATTGGAGGCTCCGCCAATGAATCTGCTGCAGCGAGGTCATTCTTGAAGCCGCCGGTTGGGGTCGCGGGTGTTTCCTGGATCTCCCGACGGCTCACACGATCCTTCACTTGGGATTCGCCCCAGACCTCTTGTCGGCGTTGACGAGGCTCTTTGTCTCCGGATTCGAGTTGTTGACCTGCAAACGCACCTTCGGCCGTTGCGAAGCGTGAAAAACTGGATTCCGAGCCTGAGGCGAAGGCCAGACCTCCAGTGGCCACGCCGGGCTTTGCCTTACTCGCTGGTGGTCGGGCCGCGAGCTTCGCGCCCTTGTCCTGAGAAGACGTGGTTTCATCCGCTTGGCCAGCCTGATTGACCGGGGAACCCTGATTGGCGAATCCGTCGAAGTCCACGTCTGCACCGCCGTTCGTCGCGTCAGCAAGCAGTGATGCATTTGGAGGGACGACAGGGTTCGGGAGCTCTGGTGGCTGGTATTCGTTGGGGTAGTTGAACTCGCGGATGACTTCCAACTTCGACTTGGAGGCGTCGGCAAGGGACTCGGTTTCAGCGACGGCTTGAGCGGCCTTGGCCTTGTAGGAATAATCCGCACCCGAAGCAGCTTTGCGGTTCGCGGCGAACGAGGCCTGGCTTTGCTTATCCCCTGCGATCCGGCCGTTCTCATCGGAGCGGCCATGCCAAGCGTGAGACTCCGTGACTGGAGATTGCGGGGCGACCTCGAATGAGGAGCCACCGGTGATTTCGACACCGCCGAACGCTATTCTGGTCCTGGCCTCGCTCGGCAGGAAATCCACCGATTTGGCTGCAACTTTCATGGAGCTGCGTTCCTCAAATCCAAAGCGATACAGCATCCCGAACATCGCGCAGGCGGCGGCTGTTAGAATGGTTTTCACCAACCAGCGCGAGGGAGCGGTTGGACCCTCGGAGCGCCGACGTTGACACAACCTGCCGGGCTTGAGCGGAGAACGGCTGGGCGCTGCCGACTGGAGGATGGGAATGTCCTGCTCCGGCTGGCTTTCGCCGAAGAGTTCCTCGATTTTCGCCCGCTTGTCCGGCGGGAGTTTCCATGCCTCATCGGCCTCGGCGGATTCGGCCTCGCTGAGGAGGCCGTGAAGGGCGCGCATGCGGCGGCGGAAGACGAGCAGCTCGGGGCGCTCGTCGCAAAGGCGTTCCAGTTCCCCGGCCTCGAAGGCGGAGGCCTCGCCGAGGACCCATGCGACGATCCGCGCCTCAAGCGAGGCATCGCCGACAGGTTCAAGCGGTGGATGGTCGTTCATAAGAAAAATTCGATGTTCAATGTTGGACGTTCGATGTTCGACGTTCCTCAGCCATCGGCGGATTCGACGCCTAGACGGCGCAGGGAATCGGCGAGTCCCTTGAGGAGGTGGTGGAGCTTGTAGCCGACGTTTCCGGCGCTGAGCCCGGTGTGTTCGGCGATCTGGTCGTACTTGAGGCCGTCGTGGTACTTCATTTCCAGGAGGCGTCGGTCGTCATCGCGGAGTTCGGAAACGAGGAGCCGGAGGGTGCCGGAGGCCTCCATGCGGCCGAGGTCCTGCTCGGGGGTGGGGCTGGTGCTTTCCCACTCGCGGGAGTCGTCGAGCGGGGATTCGTGGCGGCGTTGCCGGAGGTGGTTGAGGGCGAGGTTGCGCAGGCAGCGGTAGAGCCAGGGGCGGGGTTGCTGGACCTCGGCCCAGTGCTGGTGGAGGCGGAGGAAGCTTTCCTGGACGAGGTCCTCGGCGGTTTCCCGAACCCCCGTCAGGCCGTGGGCGAAGCGGAGGAGCGGACTCTCCTCGGCCTCGAAGACCTGCCGGAATGTGGGTTTTTCCTCCATGGTGGGTCGGATCGGCAGAACGGCGGACCTGGGTGGGTCAGTCGGCGCTGGATGGATGGATCTCCGGGATTCCATGGACGGAAGTGGGCACGCTCATGCTTCGTTACAGGCTAAGACCCGCCGGGGAGAGGTTTCTTGGAAAAAAGGGCGAAGTTTTTTTCCGGCGTCGATTTTCTTCTAGGTTGACCGGCGGAGGTGTGTTCGGGCTTCAACGTTCCCAGACCGGGGATGATGAAGTGGATTTTTCACCGCAAAGACGCCAAGGTCACCAAGCCAATCCAATGAAATCGGGACAGCGATGAATGGAGAACCAACACATGAGCCTCAGCAGGAACTTTCTTGGCGCACTTGGCGTCTTGGCGGTTCGGATTTCTTTCATTCGCCCTGACTTGATTCATGCCCCGATCCCTGATGCGGGCACCCCTGGCCGCGATCTTCCCTTGCGGGCGGGGCGCGACCGACCTTGAATGCCCCGCCGCCAGCCATGTTCCTCCTCAAGAAAATCTTCCAACTTCGGGACCACGCCAATTCCGATGCGGAGAAGCCGTTTCTGGAGCATCTGGAGGACCTTCGGGTGACGATCACGAAGATCGTGGTGACGCTGGTGATTTCGATGACGGTCTGTTTCAGCTTTCAGGACAAGCTGATGAACGTCCTCAGACGCCCGATCGAGCGGGTGTGGTATCTTCATCAGCAGACCCTGCTTCCGGACAAGGACAAGGTCGCCCGGCCGTTGACGGTCGAGGACTGGCAGGCCGCGAAGCAATTGGAGCGCGCCGCCGCCCCACTGGAGAGCGCGGAAAAGGAGCATCTTTATCGCATGGTGGGCGACGACTCACTGGTCTTCCATTCGAAGGCGGTCTCCTACCTGCGCAGCGCGCTGTGCCTGCAAGAGGCGAAGCGCGAGGGCTACATCGCGGGGCTGCCGATCGATGACGAGATGAAGAAGGAAGTGAAGGCCCTTCTCGAGACCAAGGCCAACCCGGAGCCGCAGGTCGCCTCGAGTTCGCTGTCCTCGTTGCGGCCGACGGAGACCTTCATGCTTTCCATGAGCCTTTCGTTCTTCGCAGGCATCGTGGTGGCATTTCCCCTGCTGCTGTATTTCATCCTCCAGTTCATCCTGCCGGGGCTGCATGGACACGAGAAAAGGGTCCTCTGGCCCGCACTGGCCATCGGCTTCGGCCTGTTCCTCGGCGGCGTGCTGTTCGCCTACTTCCTGGTGCTGCCACGGGCATTGGTGTTCTTCTTTGAATGGGGAAATGACATGGGCATCTCGAACGACTGGCGGATCGGGGAGTACATTTCCTTCGCCACACAGTTCACCCTGCTCTTTGGTGCCTCCTTCGAGCTGCCGGTGGTGGTGATGGTCCTGGTGAAGCTGGGCCTGCTGGGATACGAGACGATGAAGAAAACCCGCGGCTACGCCATTGTCGCCATCTTCGTCATCGCTGCCGTCCTCACGCCGACGCCGGACATTTTCACGCAGTGCCTCATGGCCTGCCCGATGATCCTGCTCTATGAAGGCTGCATCTGGCTGGCCTGGTGGGACGGAAAGAAGCAGGCCAAGAAGGAGGCCGCCGAGGCCGAGGAAGAAGCCGCCAGGGCCAGAGAGCGGATGACGCGCCTGCTGGAAGAGCACAAGGATCTCGATCTCTACGGCACCGAAGGCGACGAGCATCACGGTTTCCACGACGAGCATCACGACTATCGCCACGAGGAAATCGCAGGCGATCACCCGGAGCCACCGGTTGAGCATGATCCCGACCTGAAACCGAAGGAAGACGACCAACCGAAGGACTGATCCCAAACGCTGAAAGGCAAACCACGTAAAACACGAAGGGACACGAAGGGCAGGGAGTTCAGGTGATTGATGAGCCCATGCCTTTGATTGGAGGATAGTTCTCCTTAACCTGATTCGCTTTCGTGCCTTTTCGTGACTTTCGTGGTTGTGATTCTTCCATTCAATCTGATCCCCCGAACGGGCGAACGGTTCCGCTTGGCTCCGCTCGGGGAAATCTGATTTCCTCGGGCATGTTCCTCGGGATCGATTCCTCCACGCAGTCACTCACCGGCCTCCTCATTGATCCGGCCACCGGCCAGATCGTCCAGCAGACCTCGGTCAATTTCGGCTCCGAACTCCCCC
>JAIXPW010000262.1 GCA_027485995.1 Verrucomicrobiaceae bacterium | reverse complement strand
CCCTCGCTGCGCATGCTGGAGGAAGCCCTCGCAGCCTTTGATGGCAGCGTGCTCGTCGTCTCCCACGATCGCTATTTCCTCGACCGCATCTGTGATCAGATCGTCGCCTTCGAGGACGACGGCGTCATCGTCCAGCCGGGAAATTACTCCTACTACCTCGAAAAGCGCCAGGCCCGCGAGCAGCGCGACAAGCTCTACGCCGCAGCCGCCGCCAAGGAAGCCGCCGCCCGCCAGAAAGCCGCCGCCACTCCAGCGAAGCCACGCAAGCTCACCCTCGCCGAGCGCAAGGAACTCGAAGGCATCGAGGACGTCATCCACGCCGCCGAGGCAAAAGTCGCCGAGATCGAAGCCCTCCTCAACGACCCCGACTTCCAGCTCAACCGCTTCGCAGAAGTCCCGGAAATCGTCGCCAAACTCGAAGCCGCCAAAGCCCACGTCCACACCCTGTTCACCCGCTGGGAGGAACTAGAAGCGCTGGTACAGCAGGGGTAATTTTCAATTTTCAACCTCACACGTCCGGATCTGTTGCGCGATGAAATCGCGCTCGGACGGAAGGGTGGCCAGCGACTCAGCAGTTCGAAAATGTCCGATGGCATCTGCGAAACGACCGAGGTCGCGGTGCATGGATCCGAGGACCGCATGGAAGAGATGGTAGGACTCCAGCGCACCCTTCCCCGAGAGTTCTGTTAGAGCCTCAAGACCCGCTTCGATTCCACTAACACGGGCGAGCGCCACGGCCCGGTTCAGGGCGGCGATCGGCGATCCGGTCATTTCCACGAGACGATCGTAGAGCGAGAGGATGCGCGGCCAGTCGGTCGAGGACTCGTCGGCGGCCGTGCTGTGGCAGGCGGCGATTCCCGCTTCGAGGTGGTATTCGCTGAGCTGGTCACCCGTGGCAGCCAGGCCGAGGCAGCGGATGCCTTTCTGGATCATCGACTGGTCCCAGGCACTCCGGTCCTGTTCGGAAAGGCGCAGCAGGTTTCCCATGTCATCGGTGCGCGAGGAAAGGCGGGCCGCATTGAGATGCATCAGGGCTAGCAGGGCGAAGGTCTTCGGGGTCGAGGTGGATGGATGCTCCGCCAGCAAGGACGTCAGACGAATGGCTTCGTGACAGAGTTCCTCGCGCACCAACCGCTCACCAGACGAAGCCTTGTAGCCTTCGTTGAAGAGCAGGTAGAGCGTGGCCAGCACTCCGTTCAATCGCTCTGGAAGCTCGCGCGCTTCCGGCACGGCGAAAGGCAGGGCCAGTTCCTTGATCCGCTGTCGGGCCCGCACCAGCCGCTTGCTGATCGCCGCTTCACTGCAAAGAAAGGCCGCCGCGATTTCTGCCGGGCTGAGACCACCCAGAGTCCTCAGGGCCAGGGCAGTCTGCGCCTCGACCGAGAGCTGGGGATGAAAGCAGACGAACATCATCCGCAAGGTGTCGTCCGCGAAGGTTCCTTGATGCTCTTCCTGTGCCTGCGGATTTGAAAGCCAGCGCTCGTGATCGATCGCGATCCCCTCCGCCTTCTCGCGCCAGTTCTTTTCGCGTCGCAACTGATCGAGCGCCAGATGCTTCGCGGTCTGCATCAGCCACGCCGCCGGGTTGTCCGGCACGCCGCGATACGGCCAGGTCTGCAAGGCCCGGACCAGCGACTCCTGCACCACGTCCTCGGCCAACTGGAGGCGCTGAACCCCGAGCTGTCCTGTTAGAACCGCAACCAGCCGCGCGCCCTCGCGGCGGAACAAGTCGTCCGCGATCCGCCCGACTCGGGCCTCTTGATCAGGAACAGGCGGCTTCATGCTGCATCGCCTTCACCTCGGCCATCGGCCGACAGAGATCCGCCACCGGCCGGACCTCGATCTGCGCGCCGTAGTCGAGGATCGGACAGGCCTGCGCGAGCTTCACAGCCTCCTCGATGGACGAAACCGCCAGCAGGAAATAGCCGGCGATCGCCTCCTTCGATTCCGCAAACACGCCATCGGTGACCATCGAGCCTTTCGCGCCGACCACGACCTTGCCTTCCTCCATCAGGGGCTGCGCGCCGCGATGCACGCCCTGTTGGACCAGGCCATCGACCCATGAATAGAAGTCGGTCATCACGCCCTGAAGCTCGCTGGCCGACAGCGCGTGGTTCCAGTGCGTGCCGCGGATCAGCAGCAAGTATTCCTCAGTGGGGTTCTGCGGATTCATGATCGTTCAGTTCGTGGTGGGCGCTTTCGTCACGACACCATTGAGATTCTCCAAGCCCTTCTCAAACTGGCCGCCGACCATCTTGTCGCAATCGACGAAGAGGCCGAAGAGCTTGCCCATGAATCCGTTTCTGCCGGACATCGTCCAGGTGACGTCGGTGCCCGTGCCGTTCGGCTTGAAGGTGAAGACCGTGAGGTTGTGGCCTTCCATCGGCTTGGTGAAATCGAGATCGAGCTTCACCGATTCGCCCGGCTTGCTCTCGGTGATCTTCATCGTGCCCGCACCGACATCGTTGTTTCCATCCCAGGAAAAGCCCGCGCCAACGCCGGACTCCGGTCCGGAAAAGGCGAACTTGCAGGCCGGATCCATCTTCGCCCACGGCGACCACTCCTGCCACTTGTGGAAATCATTCACCTGGGCGAAGACCACTTCCGGAGAAGCCGGGACCGTGGCCGAGCGGGTGACGGTGAACTGCGAGGGACGCAGTGAGACGACGATCACCAGCACCAGGATGGCAGCGGCGAGGATGAGGAGGATTTTCTTGATCATGGGAGGAGGGAGTCAGTGTTCACGGAGGACCGCTTCAAGCCGGTCAAGATTCTGTTCGTTGCAGGCCGGGGCATAACTCCGGACCTTGTCGCATTCTTCCGGGCTCTGAAAAGTCATTTTCCAGGTCAGATGCGTCGCATCCCCGACAGGCTCCAGCGAGATGGCGAGCTCGAAACGGTGCATGGTCGCCAGGTGCGTGAGGACGACTCCCTCCTCGCTGATGACGTCGAACCGGCACTCGTTCGGATAGTCCACGCCATCCGGCCCATGCATGTCGAAGCGCCACATTCCACCCGGCTTGAACTCGAATTCATGAAACGTGTTCCGAAACCCCTCCGGCCCCCACCAGCGGCAGAGCTTCGAGGGATCACGAAATGCCTCAAGGATCCGTCCCCGATCCGCAGGGATCAGTCGCGAGGTCATCAGGCAGCAGTCGGAAGTCGTCTCGGACATGGTGGAAGGAGCTTGATCGCCATTTCAGCGATTCCAACCACACAACGAACGGCCGCCCGGGAAAAGGACAGAACGCCGGAATTTTGCGATATGGAGTTCAGCGTTCAGGACTGAACAGACATGTCACAGGATTCACCCGCTGATCTTCCCGTCCTTGATGATCAGGGTGCGGTCACCGCGGGAGGCGAGGGTTTGGTCGTGGGTCACGACGACGAGGGTCACGCCGTGTTCGGTGGCCAGACCGAGGAGGATTTCCATGATCTGGGCGCTGGTGGCGGAATCGAGGTTGCCGGTGGGTTCGTCGGCGAAGAGGACCTTGGGTTCGTTGACGATGGCGCGGGCGATGGCGACCCGCTGCTGCTCGCCGCCGGAAAGCTCGGCCGGGAGGTGATCCGCGCGTTCGGATAGGCCGACGCGCTCCAGGGCGGCCTTGGCGGCGGCCTCGCGGTCCTTGCCGCCGATCAGGCCGGGGACCATCACATTTTCGAGGGCGGTGAGTTCCGGCAGGAGATGGTAGTTCTGAAAGACGTAGCCGATTCGGGCATTGCGGAAGGCGGCCTGCTGGCGTCGGCCCATGCGGTAGAGGTCGGTTCCGTCGATGCTGACCGTGCCGCACTCGGGGTGTTCGAGTCCGGCGAGAGTGTAGAGCAGCGTGGTTTTCCCGGCTCCGCTGGGGCCGCAGAGGAAGACCTTTTCGCCGGCGGAAATGCTCAGGTCGATGCCACGCAGGACCTCGACCACCTTCGGGCCGATCCTGTAGCTGCGATGCAAATCCTTCGTTTCGATCATGACCGGTTGGCTCACGCCGGGAGACTAGGCAGAGGATCCTGAAACCGGAACTGAAAATGCGACACCCGCGCCGGACGGATCCGGAGCGGGTGTCTTCCTAGCCTCCCTGAAAAATCCGGCTCACTCGCCGGGGATCGGCGGCACCATCTGCGGCATCATCTTGAGACGCAGGCCGTTGCCCTTGAAATCCATGTCGATGTTCAGGCGTTCGATTCGGCTGCGGACATCGGCGGGCGCGGCGGCCTTGTCCTGCTCGGTGTCCCAAGGGCCCGACCAGGTTTCCTTGCCTTCCTTGTCGAGCACGTGGACTTCCTTGCCGCCGTCCTTGCTCTTCAATTCCACCGAGCCCTTGTCATCGAGCAGCCGGATGGTGCTCTCGCTCATGAAGTTCATCTGCTTGGGAATGACCGCACCAGCGCCGGCTCCACCGAGCATCTTCTCGACGCGCTTCTGCATTTCCTGGATGGCCTTGTCCATTTCTGGAGCGGCGGCCTGGCCTTGCTGCTGGAGCATTCCCTGGAGCCCGTCGGCCCCTTTCAAGGAGCGCTCGATGGTTTCGCGGATGCGCTTTGCCTGATCCTCGGGCATGCCCTCGAACAGATGATCCAGCGGCTGTGCAGCTCCTCCACCCATGGCCACGGCGCGGTCCGCACGTTCTCCGAGGATCACCTTGCGGTTGCCCGGCTTGCCCTCGTGGATGTAGTCGATGGAGATCTGGTCGCCCGGCTTCTTTCCGGAGACCTGCTTGGTGAGATCGGCATGACTTCCGACAGCGGTTTCGTCGATCTTGGTGATGACGTCGTTGACCGTGAACCCGGCCTTGGTGGCAGGACCTTCCGGATCAAGAACCCGGACGAGAACGCCCTCACCGTCCTTGAGTCCGAGGTGGACGCCGAGGACTTCCGGGACCTGGGAGGAACCGAGTCCGAGATAGGCGGAAACGGCAGCCTTGTCCTGTTGGAGCGGCATCTGCTCGACCTTGCCGGCGGGCTGCTCTTCTGGAGCGGCGGGCGCGGCCTGTGGTTCCTCAGGAGGCGCTTCAATGGCCGTGGCCCGGAGCGCGAACGCCGAAAGCAGTCCGGCAAGTTTGAATGGGTGGATCGCGTGTTTCATCGTTGACATACTAGAAGCGTCGTAGAACGCGGTTTTTGTTTGAATCTGGAATCAATCGATCTTTTCGGGAACGAGGATGTATTCGACATGGGGTTGTTCGACTTCGACCCGCTTGCCCTCCGAGTTGATGAAGCTGGCGCGCTCGTTGTAAACCACCCGGACCATGCGGTGCGGACGATTGTCCTTCCAGATCACCCCTTCATCGCTGGCGGTCTGGAGATTGTTGCCGTAGCCGGCGGGAACGAATCCTCCGGAGAGCTTGTTGGGAACCGGATTGGAGGCGACTTCTCCACTGCCTTTCGTTCCTGGAGACGTGCCGAGCGGCATCATCAGCGCGGTCACCGCGCCCATCAAGGCCACGGCTGCGGCAGCGGCATAGGGGCGGAAACGGCGGACGCTTTTCGGAGCGACATTGCCCTTGGTGAACATGACGATCTTCTCACCCACGGGGAAAGGCGTCGAGGCGACCACATTTTCCAGCGAGGCGAAAAAGTCCGCAGGCAGGGCGGCGGGACGATGCCCGGAAAGCATCGATTCAAAGCGGAGTTCCGAAACGGTCAGCTCGGTGAGCGTGCCGTCGGCGGCGGATTCCAACCGTTCGAGCAACGCGTCGTCCGTGCGCAGCGGCCGGAGGGCGGAGAGGCTGGATTCAAGGTCCTGGAGTTCGTCGTTCATGTGGAAAATTTTCAGATGGAAAGGTCGCCCTTGCGGCGGGCACCCCCGAGCTTGCGCTGGAGGGCTTCAAGTCCGTAGCGGTACCGAGAGGCGGCGGTGTTTTGGGAAATTCCGAGGGCCTCACCGATTTCGGCAAAGGTCCGTTCGCCCCAGATTTTCATGATGATGACCTCGGCGAACTTGGGCGGCAGTTCCTTGAGGCTGGCTTCGAGTTGGGTGCGGGTTTCGTCGTCCGAGGCTTCGCTTTCAAACCACGGATGGAAGGTTTCCCGCTGATCGAGATCGGACTCGATCCCGACGGTGTCCTCACGCCGGCGGCGGCGGTCGTCGCGGCGGCTGAGGTCGATGGCGAGGCGTCGGATCGCGGTGTAGAGGTAGGGCATCCAGGCCTCCTGGCCGCCGACGAATTCGCCTTCGCGGAGCTTTTCTGCCAGCTTCACGAGGGCATCCTGGAATATGTCCTGCGCATCCTCATGGGAACGGGTCTGCTGACGGGCGAAAAGCAGCAGGCGCGGGCCATTTGCTTCCAGCCACGAACGCCAGGCGGATGCGGAGGGTGAGAGATCGGTCGCGGTATTCACCGTTGTAGAAACTTCATCCATTGAGCGATGCCGGGCTCAGGGTTTGTCTTTCGAGAGGCGCAGAAAATGCGAAGCCAGGGCCCTACCAGTCGGCGAGTTCTGGTTTTCCGCGAGCTTCCGGGGGCTCCCCTCTCCCACCAAAGCCCCGCCGTTCACTCCACCGCCGGGGCCGAGGTCGATGACCCAGTCGGAGGCGGCGATGACGTCGAGGTGATGCTCCACGACCAGCACGCTGTGCCCGGCCTCGCGGAGGCGGAAAAAGGCGGCGAGGAGCTTGTCCACGTCGCCGAAATGCAGGCCGGTGGTTGGCTCGTCGAAGAGGTAGAGCGTGTGCGGCGCCTGGGGTTTCGCCAACTCGACCGCGAGCTTGAGCCGCTGGGCTTCGCCGCCGGAAAGAGTGTTCGCGGCCTGGCCGAGCCGGACGTAGCCGAGGCCGAGTTCGACGAGGGTGTCGAGCAGCGGACGAAGCTTCGGGATCGCTTTGAAAAAACCAGCCGCCTCGGCGATCGGCATGTCGAGCGAGTCGGCGATCGACTTGCCCTTGAAGGTGACCTCGAGCGTTTCGCGATTGAAGCGCCGGCCATTGCACGCAGGACAAGGCACCCAGCCATCGGGCAGGAAATGCATCTCGATCTTGAGCCGCCCCGCGCCCTCGCAGCGTTCGCAGCGACCCCCGGCGGTGTTGAAGCTGAAGCGACCCGCGTTGTAGCCGCGCTGCTTGGCCAGAGGGAGCTTCGAGTAAAGATCGCGGATCAGATCGAAGGCCCCGGTGAAGGTCGCGGGATTCGAGCGCGGACTGCGACCGATGGGCGATTGGTCGGCGACGACGAATTTCCCGATCGCCCCCATGCCCTCGATGCCGTCATGCGCGCCGGGAGGGTCTCCGGAGCCGTTGAAATGGCGTGCCATCGCGCGACGCAGGATGTCATCGGCCAGCGTCGATTTTCCGCTGCCGCTCGGACCTGTTAGACAGACCAGACGACCGAGCGGAATCGTCACGTCGATGCCACGAAGATTGTGCTCGCGGGCATTGCAGATCCTCAGGCTGGAAAGCGGCAGACCGGGCGCGGGTTCGGCTGGAAAAGGCGCGATCTCGCCGCGAAGCCATTTTCCGGTCGGTGAGTCGATGGCATCAGGCGAGCCCTGGCCAATGATCAATCCCCCTTCAACTCCAGCTCCCGGTCCCATGTCGATGACATAATCAGCGGCTCGGATGATCTCCTCGTCGTGCTCGACCACCACCACCGTGTTGTCCAGATCGCGAAGCCGCTGAAGCGCGCGGATCAGGCGAGAGGTGTCGGACGCGTGAAGTCCGATGCTCGGTTCGTCCAGCACATAGAGCACCCCGGAAAGGCCCGCTCCGAGCTGCGTAGCGAGCCGGATGCGCTGGGCCTCGCCGCCGGAAAGCGTGCCGCTCGAACGATCGAGCCCGAGATATCCGAGGCCGACCTCATCGAGAAACGAGAGCCGGGTTTTCACATCGTTGGCCAAACGCTGGCAGACGGCGGCTTTCACGGGATCGATCGCGATGCCATCGATCCACGACAACGCTTCATCGACCGGCAGGCCGCAGAAATCCTGGATGCCTAGCCAGCGTCCGCCACGGCCCTCGATGCGGACCGCAAGCCACTGGGCCTTGAGCCGACGACCTTCGCAGACGTGACACGGTCGGTGCGACATCACTCGCAGCAGACGACGTCGCGAAGCCTCGGATTTCGCGCCTAACAGCTTCCTCTCGGCCTCCGCGCAAAGACCGTCGAAGGCCTTCTTTTGCGATTTCTTTTCGCGCCCGACCTTCCAGCCGGTGTCGAGTTCGCCGCCTTGGAAAATGAAGCGCTTCACCTCGTCTGTTAGATTCGCTACATTTACGCCCTCCTCCAGGGAAAACATCCGCGTGAGGGCCTCGACCTCGCGCTTCCACTGGCCGTGGCGCGGCGATCCGTCCTTCCACCAGCCCTTGATGCCGGACGACAGAGGTTTCGCAGGATCACCGATGAGCAAGGCCGGATCGCAAAACGACTCGGTGCCAAGGCCTTCGCAGGCCTCACAGGCTCCGAGATGCGAGTTGAAGGAAAAGTGTCGCGGCGAGAGTTCTTCGAGGATCGCGCCGGTGGTCGGACTCCGATAACTGGTCTGGAAGGAAAGATCGCGCCAGGCTTCGGAGTCCGGCGTCTGGATCGAGGCGCGGGCTTCATTTCCACAAAGCTTCAGAGCCGTTTCCACCGAGTCCGCCAAACGCGCCTCGCTGCCGGGCCGGACGACGAAGCGGTCCACCACTATTTCGATCGAGGTCAGTTTCTCCGGCCATTTCGCGGCCGCTTCCTCGATGTCGAGCACCTCGCCATCCAGACGAACGCGGACGTAGCCCTGCCGTTGGAGGTCGCCGAGCAAACGCTCCGGCTCGGAGGCCTCCTCAACCGGCACGGGAGCCAGCAGGACGATCTTCGTGCCCTCGGGCAGGGCGAGCAGGGCGTTGACGATGTCCGCCGAGGTCATCCGCTGGAGTTTCTCCCCGGTGGCCGGATCATGCGGAATCCCCGCCGCCGCCCAGAGGACGCGGAGGTAGTCGTAGATCTCGGTGGCGGTGGCGACGGTCGAGCGCGGGTTCAGGCCGCCGTTGCGCTGCTCGATCGCGATGGCCGGGCTGAGTCCTTCGATCGAATCGACGTCCGGCTTTTCCAACTGGTCGAGAAACTGTCGCGCGTAGGCCGAGAGCGACTCCACGTAACGCCGCTGGCCCTCGGCATAGAGCGTGTGGAAGGCGAGCGACGACTTCCCCGATCCGCTGGGCCCGGTGATGACCACGAGTTTCCCGCGCGGAATGTCCACATCCACATTCCGCAGGTTGTGCTGCCTCGCCCCGCGAATCCGAATCATGATGGGAGGAGAAAGTTCCAAGTTCCAACTAGCAAGTTCCAACGAAGAGGAACCCTCAGGAGCCTGCGGCTCATTTTCTTCCGTTGGAACTTGGCACTTGGCCCTTGGAACTTTCTCCTCTCCCTGTGCCCCGCTCCGCTGCTGTTGATGTCGCCCGTCGCCTGACCGATGCCGGTCATGACGCGCTGTTGGCCGGTGGCTGCGTGCGCGACAAGCTGCTGGGCCGCGAGCCGAAGGACTATGATGTCGCGACTTCGGCCACGCCGACAGAGGTGCTGAAGCTCTTTCCCGGATCGAACGAGGTCGGCGCGCACTTCGGCGTGGTCATCGTGAAACAACGCGGCACGCAAATCGAAGTCGCGACTTTTCGCACGGACGGCAGCTACAAGGACGGCCGACGTCCGGAAACGGTCGAGTTTTCCACTGCGCCGGAGGATGCCCAGCGTCGCGATTTCACGGTCAACGGGCTGTTCGAGAATCCCTTCACCGGCGAGGTCATCGACCACGTCGGCGGTCTGGCGGATGTGGAAACGCGGACCCTGCGGGCGATCGGAAATCCGGAGGCCAGATTCCGCGAGGATGCCTTGCGGTTGCTGCGGGCGGTGCGATTCGCGACCGTGCTCGGCTTCGAGATCGAGCCCATCACGTGGTCGGCGATCCAGCAGCATGCGCACGATCTCGCGAGGATTTCCCCGGAACGGATCCGCGACGAATTCTCGAAACTCATCACCGCGCCTGACCGTGCCCGCGGGCTCGACCTGCTGGTGCAGTCCGGCTTGATCCGGGAAATCATCCCCGAGGTCCTGCCGATGATCGGCTGCGAGCAACCACCCGAGTGGCATCCCGAGGGCGACGTTTACACCCACACCCGGATCATGCTCGACATGCTCGGCCCGGAAGCCTCGCTGGAGCTTTGCCTCGCGGTGCTGCTGCACGACATCGCCAAGCCCCCGACCTTCACCTTCGACGAGGCCGCGAACCGCATCCGTTTCAATGGCCACGATGCCATGGGCGCGGTCATGGCCGAGGAAATCCTGCGCCGACTGAAGTATCCGAACGACCTCATCGCCGCCGTCGTGCCGATGGTGGCGCGGCACATGCAGTTCATGAACGTGAAGAAGATGCGCGTCGCGAAACTCAAGCGCTTCATGGCCGAGCCGACCTTCGAGCAGGAAATGGAGCTGCACCGCGTCGATTGTGGCTCGT
>JAIXPW010000102.1 GCA_027485995.1 Verrucomicrobiaceae bacterium | reverse complement strand
GCAGAGGTGACAGCGGGCGTTGCAGAGGCGACAGCGGTCATTGCAGAGGCGACAGCGGGCGTTGCAGAGGCGGCAGCGGGCGTTGCAGAGGCGGCAGCGGGCGTTGCAGAGCCGACAGCGGGCGTTGCAGAGCCGACAGCGGGCGTTGCAGGACCCATTGCGGACGATGGAGGGCTCGTCCGTTCGAAGTGACAGGGACGGGTCTCACTCGACGAACGTTCCCCTCAGGGTTGCCCGGGCTTTGTCGGAACCACCGGTGCCTTCCATGGCGAAGGACTGAAGATCTGGCCTGCCGCCAAGAGTTTTTCCCGTAGCGCCGGATAGTCGAGGTCCTGCACGGCGGAACCGGAACCGATCGCCATGCCTGCCGCGATGGCGGCGCTTTGCGAAAGCGCCATGAAGACCGGTTCCATGCGGATGGAGCCGTGGGCCACGTGTGAGGTGGAGAGGCAGATGGGAGAAAACAGGTTCTCGCACTCACCCTTGCGCGGGATGATCGAGCGATAGGAAATGCCGTAGGGTTTCGGCGGCACCCGCCAGATGACGCCATCGGTGTTGGCCAGGCCCTTCTCGGTGACGAAGTGCTGCACCGCATGGGAGTCCATGCCGAAGGAGCCGAGAGCGACCGGATCGGGAGCCTTGCGTTTCCCTTCGCAGTCCTGCTGGTTCATCACATAATCTCCCACCATCCGCCGTGCCTCGCGGATGTAGATCATCCAGGGCCAGCCGCCGTTGTCGGTGAACTCATCTTTCGACAGTCCAAACGCGGAGGCTTTCTTTCGGATCGCTTCGGGAACCCGGGGATGGTTGGAGAGCGTCCACAGGAAGCCGCGGATGTAGGTTTGATGTGCTTTCTCGATTTCACGACGTTTCTCGTAACTGGCTTCCGGGTAGTCCCAGTTCGCGCCCGGATGATCGGAGCCCACCGCGTGCATGTTGTTCCAATCGACCTTCGATCCGGTGCCTTCGAGTGGCTCGACCAGAGCCGGCAGCCGGGTGTCGCCTGCATCGAAATTCCGCAGCAGCAATTCGTGATCGATCTCGCGATAGCCGTCGGGCTTCTCGATGGGAATGCGCAGCGATGGATCGGTGGTCAGACAAACGCGGTAGTTATAGGCCTGAATCTTCCTGTCGCCTTGGCCATTGGTGAGGCCGTCGATCTTGAAAACATGGGGCAGCAATCCGCTGTTCGGATCGCCAGGTTTCACATAGGGATCGACCTCCTTGATGAAGTGGTCCTTGTCGCGCTGGGTGTAGTGGACCCGAGGACTGGTATCCCCACGCCGAACCCCGGCAAGATCCTCGCCGTATTGGCTCTCCGGCTCCCGCCCGACCGTGTAGCTCACACCGGCCGCCGCCATCAGGTCGCCGACGTAGGTGGCATCGATGAACATTTTTCCACGATAGGTCTTTCCGCTGAGGGTGGTGATCGACTCGATGCGCTTGCCGTTCATTTTCACTCCCTTGCCTGGGGTGCGATCGAGGAGTTCGTTGTAGTCCACCTGAAGCCTGGCATCGGCGATCAGTTTCTCGAAGGCCTGGCGGCCGACATGGGGTTCAAAGCTGCGAACGAACTTCTTCCCATAGGCCGCCGCCACGAGCGTGTAGAACTCGGAAGCGATCCCGCCGAAAGTGCCCTGCCTGCCGAGGAAATCGGTGGCCCCGAGTCCGCTCGCGCTCATGCCGCCGGGAAAGCGGGTCGGGTTGACCAGGACGACCGAGAGCCCCTGTCGCTTCGCGGAAATGGCCGCCACGACCGCTCCAGATGAGTCGCCATAGACCACGACGTCACAGGACGATTCCTCGGCTTTCGCGAGGGCAGATATGGCCAGCAGCACTGAGGTTGACCAGGCGATGAAGCGCTTCATTTGGGTTGGAATGATGGATGACTGGGTAAGAGATGCGTGAAGGCAGATATCCTGGAAACACTCAGTTGGATTGCACCTTCAGTCGCAGGAAGCTTTTCACCGGAGAGCCGGGATTGAAGGTGTAGGAGATGATGCTTCCGTTGTTCACATACATTCCACCTGTGACCTCGGACCAGACGTCGGAAACCCCGAGATCGATGGATTCCTGGATGCTATAAACCAGTCCGCTGGTGCCTGGGCGCTTGGTGAAACTGAGGGTGTTTGAAGTGAAGGCGCTGACAGGAGGGTTGTTTGTCGTCGGGTCCAGGCCGATGAGGGCATACTCGATCAGATTGCTGATGCCGTCATGGTCGGGATCATCGTTCGGGCCGCGCTTCGCGAGCGGAACGATCCCATTGGCGAAAGTGCCGGCGATCCATGAGGAGAAGCTGACCGCAGTGCTGGCGGTGAGATAGCCGTTGGCATCCAGTCCGAAGCTGGTGAATCCGGTCGCCGAGATGAGGGCGATCTGGGCGGGTGTCAGGCCGCTGCTGGTGGTGCCGAAGCGCAGCGAGCTGCCGGAAACGAAGGTGCCGGTGATGTTCAGCGTGCCGCCCGTCCAACTGATGGCGCTGCTGTTGGCGAAGGAGAGCGCGGCTCCGGTGCCAAGATTCAGGGTGGCGGCACCGGTGATGACGAGTCTTCCCGCCGTTTCGGTGAAGGAACCGGCGGCCAGCGTGGCGTTGCCGATGGATACCTCGGAAGCATCCGGCAGGACGCCTGCCGCGCCCAGGGTGAGCGTTCCGGCGTCAACGGTGGTCGGCCCGATGTAGGTGTTCGCCAGCATCAGCACGGTGTTTCCGGAACCCGCCTGGGTGAAACCTCCTTCCCCGGTGATGGCGACCTTGAGGGCGTTGGTGCCTTGGGTGAGGGTGTTGCTGCGGTTCACCGCGAGGACGGCCCCTGGCTCCACGGTGATGATGGGCGTGTTTTGTGAAATGCCGCCCACCGCGCCACCATCGCCGATCATGAGGGTGCCGGAATTGATGATGGTTTCGCCCCAGTAGGTGTTCTGGGCGGTGAAGGCGAGGGTGCCTGCGCCGGATTTGCTGAATATGTTGGTCGTTCCGCTGCTGCCGCCGGCGATGATCCCGCTCATCTTCGCGTCGATGGCTGCGGAGCCATCATCGACCTGAATGACGCGGAGGTTTCCCGCGAGGGAAATCCGCTGCTGCCAGTCGAGAGTGGCGTCGGCCGTGTCATGGCTGAGGACGAGGACCCGGCCGGTGCCGATGAAATCCGTCCAGTTGATGGAGGTGTTAGGATCGGGGGTGAATCTCACCGCGCGGTTTGCCCCGAATGCTGCGAATCCACCCGAGCCGAGCCACTGGACCTGATCCGCGCCGGTGCCGATCGTGCGGGCGGTTAGATCAGCGGCGCCGAGGCCGAGCACGCCGCCGCCGCTGAGTTCGAGATTGCCGTTGGGCAGCGCGGCGGTGTGTTGCAGGCGCAAGACGCCATCCGCCACGGTGGTGACGCCGGTATAGTCGTTGGTCGCATTGGTGAGCGAAAGCACGCCGGGGCCTGTTTTGGTGAAACCGCTGGAAGTGCCGCCGGTGAGTTTGCCGCTGAGGGTGGCATCTATAGCAGCGGCGCCATCCTCCACGTGCATGGTGCGTTTTTGTCCGGCGAAGCTGATGCCGTTTCGGAAATCCAGCGTGTGGGTGGCTGTCGAATGGCTGAGGATCAGGATATTGCCGGTGCCGAGAATCGTGGAATTCCAGGAAAAGGAACCCGTGCCGTTGTTGAGCCTCACCTGACGGGCCGAACCGAAGGCGGCGAAGCCGCCGCTGCCATTGACCCAGTCCAACTGACCGGCTCCCGTGCCCATCTGGCGGGTGAAGTCTCCAGTGGCGAGACCCAGCACGCCGCCTTCAAAAGCCAGCGCGCTTTCCCCGGCTCCCACGGTGTTGTCGATGCCGCCGGGCAGGCCGCTGGCGTTGTCGAGGAGCAGCAACCCGTCGTCGAGCGTGGTGACGCCGGTGTAGGTGTTAGGCGAGGCGAAGACGACGGTTCCCGCCCCGCCCTTGGTCAATGCTCCCGCGCCGCTGATCCCACCGGAGAAGGTCAGCGCGCCGGAGGCGGACTGGGTGACGACGAGCCGATCCACCAGCGAGACCGGCGCCGAGATGATGTCGTTGCCGCCGCTCGTCTTGCTCAGGTTTGCGTTAATCCCGGAGTTGTTGAAAACCATCGATCCGCCGTTGGCGGCGAGGTTGAAGGCGTGGGTGCTGTTGGAATCCCCCAGATCGATGGAGCCGAGCGTGGTGACGTTGGCAAGTTGAATGGTCTGGGCTCCGCTGATGTCGTTGTTGACCCGCGTGGAGATTCCGGCGGCATTTGGCACGGTGCCGGACGCCCAGTTGCCCGCGGTGTTCCATTGCTTGGTCCCGGCGGTGGTGGAGGTCCAGGTGAAGCCGCCGGGAACCACGCCGCTGATCGAACCAGTGTATTGACCGAGACTGCCGTAGTCCGTGTAGCCGGTCGTGAGGGGATTGCCATTGCCGATGCCGTCCACGGAAACATAAAACACTCCGGCGCTGACCGTGTGGCTGAGCGTGACCGGCCGGGTGCCGCCGCTGCTTGCTCCGCTCACGTCAGCCGAAGTGGCGGTTTGCAGCAGCGCGCCGCCGGAATCGTAAAGTTTGACCTCCAGCCGCAGGTTTGCCCCCAACGGTGTGGGCTTGATATTGATCACCAAAGAGCCGCTGACCGCTTCGACGCGGAAAAAATCGAGGTCGGTGTTGCGCCCGATCACGCCGCTGACACTCGCGGTGCTGGAATCGGCTGTCAGCTTGGTCGCGGTGGCCAGTGTGCCGCCGTGATCGTCCGGACGATACACCGCGCCTTGTGTGAGCATCACGGCGAGATCATCCTGGGTGTTGTTAGGACTGGCATATTCCCCTTTGCTCCACTGGGTGATCGGCTCGTAGTAGCTTTTGCCCATGATGGGAGCCCAGTTGCCCTGGCCCAGGGTGGCACCATCCCCGCCCTCCACACCATCGTGCCCCAGACCCAGCGTGTGCCCAACCTCGTGACTGGCCGCCTCGGCGACGTTTTTCGGGACGAATCCCGTGCCTCCAACGGGAAACACCCAGCAGGGCACATCCTGATTGGCATCAAAGGTGCCGGACAAGGCCACGCCGCCCACGCTGGCGCCATACCAGGTGCTGCCATTACCGCCAATGACGCAACGCATGCCGAACAGGGCATCGCTGGAGCTGGTTTTCCTCAACGCCTCGATGTTCGGCTCCTCCGTCGTGACGTCGATGTCGAACATCGCATAATCCTCGGCGACGCGCTGCCAGATCTCGATGATATGGTTGCGTTCATCGTTCTCGAAAATGGCGACGTTATTGCCGCTGATGTTGTAGGCCGGGGATGCGGCGCCGACCTTCCAGTATCCGGGCGTATTGTCCGTGTGTCCGTCGAAGTCGAGATAGATCACGCGGTTCGCGCCGGGGCGACTGTGCAGGAGGAAAGCCTGCGAGGTGTCGTAAGGCGATGGGTCGGTGGGGGCGATGCTCTCGGCGATCACTTCGGCGGCGGAGATTTCGGCGGGTTTCGCAGGGGCGTGATGCGCGCGTTGCAGCTCGCAGGCGTAGAAAAGTTGTCCCTCGGGATCCACCCAGAGGGAATCGTCGGTCTGGAAAATCCTGCGGAGTTGTTGCGGGGATTTTCCATGAAAGGCGGCGACCTCCGGCAGCCTCGCGCCAAGCGCGGCGATGGCGGCCTCGCCGCGCGCCTTGTCCGGGAGTTTGACACCGGCGGGAAACCCGGGTTCGGCCGCGGCCAGTGATGTGGCGAACGATGCGAACGCGATTGCCGGTAAGCGCATGGGTTTGTTGAAGCTAAGTCTTGCTGGAAACATCACATCGTTTCACGGCATCACTTTGAGGCGCGCGAAGGTTTTGCCGCCGGGATTGAGCGGCAGGATGAGGGTGACGGTGTCCTGGCCTGCTGATGGGGAGTTTTTGACGACAGTAAGGCCGGGGTTGTTGGTGGTGGCGGTGTCGGGCACCGGGAAGGATTGCGGCCAGTCGGTGAGGTTATCGCCGAGCTCGATGGTGATGGCCGTGGTTCCGTCGATGGATGCTTGATCGCGGATGAAGGTGAAGACGAGGTTGCCGTCGGCGGTGGAAAGCCCGGGCAGCTTGCCGAAGTCCCTGGTGGAGGCGGTTCCGCCGAGCACGTATTCGATGCCGTTGGCGACGCCATCACCGTCGAAGTCGTCACTGGGAGCGCCGATTGGCGCGTTGGTGGCTTTCCATGAGGTGTAGCCGGCGGTCAAGCCGGGGATGAGGTAGCCATTGGCATCCAGAGCGAAGGCAGGAACACCGGGGGCCGTGATCCGGGCGAGCTGGGTGGGGGTGAGTCCGCTGCTGGTGGTGCCGAAACGCAGCGAGCTGCCGGAAACGAAGGTGCCGGTGATGGTGAGGGTGCCGCCGGTCCAGTCGATCGCGCTGCTGTTGGCGAAGGCAAGAGCGGCACCGGTGCCGAGGTTGATCCTGGCGGTGCTGGTGAGGTCGAGAGTTCCGACTGTGTCGGTGAAGGTCGAGGCATCGAGCGTGGCGTTGTCGATGGAGACGTTGGTGGTATTGGCAAGCACGTTATTGGCTCCCAAGGCCAGAGTGCCAGCGCTGATCGTGGTGAGGCCGGTGAAGGTGTTTGCCCCGGAAAGCGTCTGGGTGCCGGTGCCCACCTTGGTGACGGAGATCACACCACTGCTGCCGAGAGTGCCTGAGTTCAAGGTCGTGCTTGCCCCTTCGATGGACCCGCTGAAGTTGCCCCCGGTGGCGTTGTTGTTGCCCAAGGTGAGGGTCTTGATATTGCTGCCAACGTTCCGGATGATTCGACCGCTTCCGTTCAACTTTCCAAAGCCAATGTCCTCACTCATCGCCATGTATCCGCCCAACGCGATGGTGAGATTCTGATTCGTGGTATTGCCAGCCGTGAAGTTGCCAAACATCCCGTTCGCCAACACGCTGATGTCGCCGGTGAAACCACTCAGGGACCCGACGGTGACCCGGTTCAAGTCGCCCGTCGCGGGTGCTGCGTCTGACGAGAACTCCAGAATGCCATTTCCGGTGATGGCATTGGCGATGGCGAGCGTGGTGTTGACCGCCAGGTTGTTGTGCAGTTGGAGGGTTGCTGGAGAAGAAATGGTCACGGAGCCGGTGCCCAATGCCGTGTTCGAAGACTGCGCGATGAGCTTGCCGCCGCTGATCGTCGTGCCACCGGCATAGGTATTCGCCCCGGAAAGCGTGAAGCTGCCAGCTCCACGCTTGGCCAAGCCGAAGTTGTTGCCGTTCGTTGATCCCGGAGTCGAAGATCCCGAGACAGAGCCATCTGCAGAGGCTCCAAGTATCCCGGAGAAGGTGAAGTTGCTGCTGTTGTTGATGGTGAGAGTAGCAGCGGCGGAAACGTTGCTGTTGACGACACGTTGAAGTCTCAAGCTTTGAGCCACATTGGTCAGACCGGCGAGCTGTTGGTTGAACCCGTTCAGATTGAGTTCGGCAACTCGACCGCTGCTGACTCCAGGTTGGCCGTCGATGGTCAGAACCGTAGTCGTTGGCAAGGCGTTATGGATCCCGAGCTTGAGAATGATCTGCGTGGCCGTGGTTCCATCGGTATCAAGCAAGGTGCTGCCAGCGTAAGTGCTTTGCGCGCCAAGATAGACGGTGGACAATGCGTTCTGATTGACGCTGCTGGTGAAGGCGACATTTCCGCTGCCGGACAGCACGCTGTCGAGTGTGAGGGTGGAGACGACTCCAGCGCCTGGGGCATTGATGGGAGCGCTGATGGTGGCAGTCGTTCCAGTGCTGGCCACGGCGATGGGTGCCGTGACGACGACTCCATCGAGGTTGGGTTGTAACAGGGTGCCGCCAGCCAAGGTCAGGCTGGAGGTGGAAAGCAGGGCCGACGTGTTGCCGACGGCCAGAGTGCCGGAATTGACAAGGGTGGCTCCAGTATTCGCGTTTGTGCCGGAGAGAGTGAGCGTTCCTGTGTTGGTCTTGGTCAGTGAACCCGATCCAGCGAGAGCGCCCCTTAGGGTCAGAGTTTGCAACGGGTCCACATTGATGGTCGCATTGGAACTGAGGTTGACGTCATTCCCGAGAGTGCAGCTCGCGGTGTTGGACAAGTTCCCGCCATTGAGCACGAGCGGTCCGGAGGACAGAGCCAGATTGTTGTTCGCCACCAACGTGCCGGCGCTGACCGTGGTGTTACCGCTGTAGGTATTCGCGGCCGATAACCGCACCGTTCCGGCACCATTCAGGGTAAGTCCGGGATAGCCGCTGACAACTCCATCCAATGTTGCCGTGCGTCCCGATGCGACATTCCAATTTTGCGGAGACGTCAACTGCACCCGACAGTTTACATCCAAGTTCTGTGTGGCGGTGCTCATGTCCACCCCCGCATCATCGAGGCTGAGAACCGCGCTGCCATTGATGGTCACGGCGCCGCCGGGATTCACAATCCTCAAGCCAGCCCATTGCTGATCGGTGGCAAGTGTAGTCGTGTTCGCCGCGGTGACTGTGCTGTCCCAGAGCGCCTGTTGGTGAATCCCAGGCAATGTGTCCCCCACCCAGCTCGTTGCCGTGGATAGAGCCGTTGTGTTATTGTCTTTCGTGCGGGTCGTGGTGGCGGCGGTAAGCCGACCCGGCCAGGATTTCACCTGAGCGCCGCTGACAAGGACGATGTTGAAATCGGCAGGAGGATTGAGGTTGTTTGCGCCGAAATACATGCCCCAGCGAAAGTTGGTCGTTCCTGTGGGCCGGGAGTAACTGCTGTCAGCATACAAGACTCCATCGATCCAAAGTTTGTAGTTCAGGCCATCGTCGAGCACCCGGACGTCGAAGCCGCCACCGTCGAAATTCTTCACACTGCCATCGGGATTGGTCAAAACGACGTCGGACCCGGTGCGATTGTTCACGGTCAATGATCCATTGGTGCCCATGCTGAGTTGAACCGCCCAGTCATTGTCGGTGTTCTTCAGTTGGAAGCAGGCATACCCCTGTTCGAGCTTGGCGATGGTGTAGCGGGCGGTCCATTCATAGGTCTTGAACTCGCTGTAGTTCCAGCCATCGGAATTGAACGCCTCGGTGTGCGAGGAGACGCCTTCCCGCGTCGTGGCGGTATTCTCATCATTCACAAACACCCGCAGGATATGGGTGTTTCCATCGGTCTGAAACCAACGGGTGAAATTGTCAAATGACGTCGTCGACGTATTGCAAGCAACATGGATTCTATGGCCACCCAGCGAGATTGGACGATTGCCATAGAGTCCGACCTCGACGGCGGCATTGTTGACATTGATGGCCGAGCCATAAACCGGACCCGTATCGGGCGAGTCCACGTTCAAGGTGGGTAGAATGGCACTCCACAGCGGGTTCGCAGGGCTTCCGGAATCGGTGTAAAGCACCGCAGGAATCGGGACGGTGAACTTCCAGCCCGTGTTGACCAGAATTCCAGCATGGCTATTGCCGGATGTATCCTTGATCGCGCCAGCGGGGATAAGCACATAATACGTTTGGTTTGTCGGGAGATTGCTGGTCGGGTTGATGATCAACTGCGCGGTGCTGAATGTCAGCCTGGAGGACGAGATGACGTCGAACGATTCCACCAGGCCGCCATCGCTGAGCCTGCGCAACTCAAGGCTGCCGCTGCCAGCCACGATCGTCTCGTCAAAAGTCGCCACGAGATTGGCATCGGTCAGAACATTCGATGCATTGTTGACCGGGAGCGTCCCACTCAAGGTCGGCGGCGTCGTATCGCCCGTCGCCGTGATCACGTAGTCCAGATAGCTTCCATTGATCTGCAGGGTACCGACCTGATTCCAGGCGAGCGTGGGAACGGTGCCGAGCGTGAAGCCGTTGGCATTTACGAGACCGCTGCCAAATTGGATCAAATGGTAGGTTCCGTTGAATCCCAACGCGGTCGGCAGATTGAGCGTCACAGCACCCGCTCCTCCGCTGACGGTTAAAGCGTTGTTCACCTTGATGGCGGCGAGGCTGGTGTAGTTGGACAAGGTTCCCACATTGAGGCTGCCCGTGCCGCTGAAAGTCAGGCTGGAAACGGTGAGGTTGCCGGCACCCGGCGCAAGTGAGCCGCCTGCTGCCACTGTGACGGTCGCATTCACGGTTCCGTCTCCGGCCAAGGTGGCACCGTTGCTGACCGAGGTCGGACTGGTGCTGCTGCCATCCACCTGCAAAGTGCCTGAACTCACTGTGGTGGTGCCGGTAAAGGTGTTTGCTCCTCCGAGGATGAGGGTTCCGGTGCCGGTCTTGATCAACGAACCTCCTGCGCTCAAAACGCCCTTGTAGGTGGTGTTGCTGTTGTTGCCGCCAACGGTCAAAGCGATGGGCAACGGAGAAGCCGCGTCGTTCTGAAGTGCAAGGTTGAAGCCGGTACCTGTGCTGGCCGCAGCAAGTCCGCCCAAGGTGAATGCCTTCGCCGACACGCTGTCGTTGAAGACCACATTGGCATCCGAACTCAGGACCACGGTGCTGTTCTGCAGCGCGAGTTGATGGTTGAGGCTCACGCGGGCACCTCCCGTCGCACCTGCGCTGAAGCTGGTGGTCCCACTGAAGGTGTTTGCCGCGCCCAGATTGACGGTGCCGGTGCCGGAGGTGGCTGGGCCGGCAAGAATGAGATTTCTGCCGACTGGCCCTGCAATCACCGCGTTCACGGTCAAGGTTCGCCCAGTCGTGTCATTGGCGGCCGCCAGGAACGTGTTGGCTCCGGCTATGCCCAATGTGAGTGTGAACGGGCCACTGCCACCCGCGATGGCGACGGTGCTTCCACCGGACTTCTGAACGATCCCTCCGAGGATGATGTTCGCGCCGAGCGTGAGGGTCTGCGATGCACCATTGATATCGGCCACGTTGCTGCCATTCACCCAGGCCACGTGGGCCAGGCCACTGCCTTGATCCCAGTTCTTGAGAGTGGTGTTCCAGGTGCCGCTAACGCCGTCACTGTTGCCATCCCCATTGGCCACGATGTCCACACTGCCCCCGTCCCAATATCTTGTCGCGCCTGTGGCTACAGAACAGGCAAGAGCGAGCACCACCGACACTAGCGCCACAAGTTGACGGATCCGCCCGTGAAATTGGGAGCCGAATGCCATCAGTTCTGGAAAAGGGGAGTTCATGACGCGGATTACTCGGAGCCACTTTCCTTGCTTCGCTTTTGACCCTTGGTCAGCTCGGCCAAGCGCTCACGCATGGCTTTCAAACGCTCGGGGTCGCTGTTGGCGAGATTCGTATGCTGGCCCAGATCCTGATCCAGATTGTAGAGTTGCTCCTTCACCGCGTCAGGTTTGAGCTGTCCGCTTTCATTGACATCGCTGTTCTGGAACAACATCTGCCGATAGCTGAGGCTCCATGGCTTGTCGGGTTCAGGCACGGTCTTCCCTCCTGAGCCTTGCTCGGGGATGTAGATCCACGACCCCTGGCGCAGTGCGAGGCTGCGGGTGCCGTGAAGAATGCCCTCTGTGCGCTTGGGCGGCGACTTTTCCGGATCGAGCATGGCAGCCAGCTCGGAATGTCCGTCGGGCGAGGCACCTGCCGGCAAGGTGGCTCCGGCAGCGTCTGCCAGCGTTGCCATCAGGTCGATCTGATGGAAAAAGCCCTTCTGCACCTTGCTGGAGGGAATCCTCTCAGGCCAGCGGGCGAGGAAAGAAACACGATGCCCGCCTTCCCACACATCGGTCTTCTGCCCCAGCAGCTCTCCATTGGTGCGATGTCCGGCACGCAATGCAGCTTGCTGATATCGTCCCGCATTGTCGCTGGTGAAAATGATGAGAGTGTTCTTCGCCAAGCCCTGCTTCTCCAGCGCATCCAGCACAGTCCCCACACAATGATCGAGTTGCTGGACGTAGTCGCCATAGATCCCGGCCTTGCTCTTGCCGCGAAATTCGGGGGCCGGGTTGATCGAGTTATGGGGTGCCTCCCAGGCGAGATAGAGGAAGAACGGTTGATCCGGCTTTTGATCGGCGATGAACTTTCCGGCCTCCTCGGCAAGGATGAGGTCGAGCTTGTCATCGGGCCGCAGTTCCATGGCCTTCTTGCCACCGATCTGCTTTCCGTGCGCGCCGGTGCCGGGCGAGTGGTCCACGCGGATCGGATCGTCCTTTTCCAAACCGACGATCCAATGATCGCGGACGAACACCAGCGGGGGCTCCGAGTGGGTGCGCGGCGTCCCGAAGAATGAATCAAATCCAAACTCGAGCGGACCGGGTTTCAGTTCGGCATTCCAGTTGACCTCCATCGAGGTTCCAAAGCCGTTGTGCCACTTTCCAAGGGCAGCGGTCCGATAGCCGACGGACTTCATCGCCATGGGAATCAGCACCTGTCCGGGATCGAAATTGCAGGCGTAATCCATCGATCGCCCCACCCGGAACGGATAGCGCCCGGTGAGGATGGAGTATCTGGAAGGCATGCAGATGGCACTGAAGGAGTGTGCATCGGTGAAGCGGACCCCATCGCGTGCGAGCGAGTCCAATCGTGGCGTGGCGATCTTCATAGCACCATAGCAACTGAGGTCGTTGTAGCCGAGATCATCGGCGACCATGAGGATCACGTTCGGTCGACTCCCCTTCTCTGGAGCCGCCAGTGAATGGGCGCACAGGATGGCGGAGAGCAGTAGAAATGTCGGGAGACTTAGGGTCATGATGCAGATGGGGATATCAGGAGGCTTCAGGGCTCCACTTGATGAATGGTTCCGTGGATCACGCGGTCCGCGACCTTCAGCTCGTAGCACTGGGTGGGAGCGAGGTCAGGAACGATGAAGGTCAGGGTGCAACCATCATGGCTGCGTTTCACCTCAGCGATGGACAGCGCGTGCTGGTTGTAGTGCTTCGAGCCGTAGTCCTTGGAACGCTTCAATGACCATATCTGCATCGCGCAGTCCTTGGGTTCCACCGGATCGCTGAATTTCACTTTCAACATCCCCTTCGAGGCATGGACTTCCAGAGGCATCCGGGCTGGATCCGATCCCCGACGGATGCGATGGAAACTTCCAGGATCGGTCGCATTTCCTGCCCAGGCAAACATGCCACAGGTGTAGAGTGAACCATCGGCCGCGAATCGACCTCTCATGATTCCGGTGGCAAAGGCCGGCATCGGCAATTCACAAACGGCTCCCTGCCAAGCCCCCTTGACCTGCTCGTGCGGCACGATGAAGGCCCGCCCGGTGCCATAACTCAGATTCAGCAGGCTGCCACCGAGATTTCCCCAGGCATTCTTCGGCACCCAGACCAGTTCGGCGGGACTTCGATCCTTGGCGTTGGTCATCCAGACCATCGGTTGCTCCATCGCGGAATCCGAGGTGTCGGTGACCTTGGTGTAGCCAAACATGTTGCCGTAGAAGCCACCGGGCTTCACTCGATTGATCCGGTTCTTCGGAGTCCAGAAGCCCTCCTGATCGGTGACGAAAAACGTGCCGTCGTCATTGACGCAGACACCGTTGGCGGCGCGGAAGCCGGTGGCGAGAATCTCGGTCCGCGATCCATCCGCGCTGACCTTCAACAGGGTGCCGTGCTGCGGAACCACGCTGTCGAGCGCATGACGGCCGGACTTGGCGTAGTAGAAATTGCCCGCCGCATCGGTCTGCAATCCCATCGCGAACTCATGGAAATGCTCGGTGACCTGCGCATCGTTGTTGAAGCACTGGATGTAGTCGGTTTCGCCGTCGCCATTCAGATCGACGAGTTTCGCGATCTGATCACGGCAGGTGATGAAGAGCTCGTCGCCTCTGAACTTCACGCCGAGCGGCTGGAACAGTCCACTGGCAATGCGCCGCCACGTGAGTTTCGCGGGAGCCTTGTCCATGACGCCCTCCACACGCCAGACATCGCCGTTCCACATCGCCACGACCGCTGCCTTTCCATCGGGCGTGAAATCAAAGCCACCAGGTCGCAGCCAGCTTTGCCAGGGATTTTCCAGCGGGAGTGGGAACTCATCGGCGACGAAGGCCGCGTCGTCCTTGCCTGCGACGGAAGTGGTCGTGGTGGTTTGCGCCCAGCGTGCGGGGCCGCCTTTTGTGAGAGGAGCAAGATCGAGGGGTTCGGCGACGGTTTTTGCAAGGGTCTCCAGCGAGGCGGGATCGGCGCGTGAGATGAAGAACCTCGACTTGGAGCCATAGGGCAGTTTGGCGGTCCAGAAACCGTTCTCCCGCTTCAATTCACCCTCACCGATCAGCACGACATTCACGGAGTCGGGAGCGACACGAAGAATCGGCACCGGAGGAATGACACTCGATAGAGGAATCTCCACATTCACCGTCCGTGTGAAAACGGGTGTCGCTCCATAATCAATCCACCCCGGCGACTCCAGCACCAGCGCGAAGCTGTTGATTCGACTGGCAATCACCACCCGATTTCCATGTTCGTAAACGCCCTCAAATTTCACCCAGTCCTGCGGCAGCGGGCCATAGCGCTTGCCGTCCTTGCCGAGCACGCGCGCATCGTCGTCCCAGGCTCCTGCAGGCGACGCCCAGCCGGGACCGACCGGATTGATGAACTGCTTCTCGCCTGTTAGAGAGGTGTGCGTGCCATGGCTGCCGTCGAAGGCAATGCCTTTCCAATCCACGAAATCACCGGTCGTCGCCGTGGCCACACTCATCGTGTCGTGGTCATAGACCATCCAGGCCCGGCCCTTCGTCACCCCTCCTGGTCCGTCATCGAGCCGCACCGCGATGGCTTTCTGCGCGATGTTTCCCGGAGCCACCTGCAGGGTCCACATCAGGAAATTTCCGAGCTCCATGCGCTGGTAAGGTGGCTTCGAGGTATCCGCCTTTTCCTCCATGCCCCGGGCCAAACCACGCGGCAGTGAGGTGAGATTGATCTCCGTCAATTGCGACGGATTGTAGGGACGCAGGAAGGTCTCGCGGATGTATTGGATCACCGAATACTTCTGCGCCGTGGTGTATTGGGGCTGGGCCACCATCTGGCCGTAGCCATGGGTCAGGGTCAGATACATCGAATAGGGATCGGACCCGTTCTTGAACTTGCCCTCCGAAAACCTCAGCGCGGTGGGAAGTGATCCCGGCTGCTCCTTCGTGCCGTGGCAAGTGACGCAGAGGTTCTGATAGATCGCCTTCCCTTCCGCCAGGGACTTGTCATTCCAGCCCGCCACGATCTGCGAGTGATCGCTTCTCTCCAGTGCCTGCACCCAGCCGTTGCCGCCCTCGATGACCGGTCTGGCGGCTTCTGCCGGCACGTGATTGAAATCCGGCGTGTTCGCGCCCCTGCCGTCCTTCTTGAAAAGGAGGTCGATCTCATTCTCCGGCAGCGCCCGTTTCCATATCTTCACTTCATGGATCGTTCCCTTCCTGAAATCCCCGCCGAAATCCGGCGCGGCTCGACCCACCTTGAAAACGTGCTCCTTCTTTTGGGCGTTGGCGAACGAGTCCTTTTCCGCAATCGGCCTGCCATCCAGCCAGAGCCGGGCCTTTCCGTCCTTCACCACTAGAACCGTCGTATGTTGCTTCCCATCGTTCACCACCGGATCACCTGGCATTTCACCCAGCCATCCAATGTCATAAACCAGCCTGCCATCGCGGACGAACAGAGCCTTCGACTGCGGCTCCCATTCGCCGGCAGGTGGGCAGACCGAAAACAGCGTGCCGCCGCCAAGGGTTTCGAAGCGCGAGATCGCGGTGAAGTCCTCGCCGAAATCCAAGCCAGCGCCCGGGAAATCCCTCGCACCCGAACTGCGCAGCGACGGAACCTCCTCCGGTCCACGAACCAGCTTCCCATCGGTCCAGACCCGCAGGACCGGTGAACCGTTCGCCGGATGTTCGACGGCGAAGTCGCTGCCGGACTTGCCCGCGAGCGTGATCACCAGATCTTTGGAAAGCTTCACCGTCGCAGGCCCCTCCAGATGAACGCGGTAATCCGCTGGCCAGACGGGAGCCTCAAGCGGCAACGAATCACGCGGCCCGGCAAGCAGGACGGAGGGAAGAAGACCGAGAAGGAAGACGCGGATGTGCATGGTCAACGATCGGGAAAGGGTTGCCCAGTTCTTACCATCGCCCTGAGCCTGGACCTGCCGGGGTTTGTCGACATTCGAGGCAACCTTGTAGTTCATCGCCTTGTTCCGGGCTTCCAGTTCGGACAAGAGGCCGCACCTTCAACTGGAGCTGGAGGCAAGATGGTTGACCTTTTGGGGATCGCCGGGGATTCATCGATTGGGAGTGGCTTTGGGTTTGGATGGCTGGAGGGTGTCGAGATCTACGCCGGATCCAGTCGCACGTGGATCACCGGAGGCCTTCAGTTCCGCCATCAGCCTGGCATCGAGCAGCTCGACCGTGGCAGCGTGTTGAGGATCCTCGGCAAGGTTCTTCAACTCGTAGGGATCCTGACGAAGATCATACAACTCCCGCGGAGGACGCTTTCCAAACGCTCGATCCGTGAAGGGTTTGACCGCAGGATCGTCGGCATGGGTCACCATGAAGGCCTTCGTCGGCCCCGCATCGCAGTCGGGAAACGTCGCCGTGGTCGAGGTCGCCAGCGTTTCAAAGCCTGGTGCCGGAAGCCCGCAGGGATCGCCCGCCGGCCAGCGGTCGGGCTTGAAGTTGCGGATGTAATGAAAGTCCTTCGTGATCAAGGTGCGCATCGGATAGCCGACCGACCGGTTGTCCCCATCGCTTCGGCCGTTCTGAACATGACGCTCCATGCCGGTCAGAACATGGTCGCGTGAAGGGTCGATCTGGCCGGACTTTCCGGACATGAGCATCGGCATCAGGCTGCGACCGGTCATGCTCGCGGGCACCGTCACGCCAGCCGCTTCGAGAAAGGTCGGAGCCAGATCGGAAAGGCTCACCAGGTCCTCCGCGACGGTTCCAGCCTTGATCCTCGCGCCCCAGCGGATGGCCAGCAGCTGATGGGTTCCGCTGTCATAACAGGTCGCCTTCGCACGGGGAAATGGCCAGCCGTTGTCGCCGGTGACGACGATGAGGGTGTTGTCGAGTTCGCCCGATTTCTCTAACAGCTTCAGAAGCTCCGCGCACTGCCGGTCGAATTGCTCGATCTGTTCCAGGTAGTCGCAGATATCGCGGCGCGTGACCTCATTGTCTGGAAGATAGGGAGGCACGGAAACCTTCGAGGGATCGATGCCCGACTTCTCGCCTGCTCCCGATGCGTAGGGCCGATGCGGCTGTCGGCTGCCGAACCAGTAGCAGAAGGGCTTTTCCTTCGGACGGGCGGCCAGGAACGAACCGAAGTCCTTGAAGGAAGGTCCGGCCGCGTTGTGGGGTCGACCCTCGTTTGAACCCGGACTGTATCCCTTCTTCTCCATCCCCACAAAATAGCCCGCAGGCTCTAACAGTTCCGGATAGGTCGCGAATTTCGGCGGGATGAAACCGTGAAGGTTCGCCCCTTGTTCCAGCCTCCAGGGCCACTGGCCGGTGAGCAGGGCGGCGCGCGATGGGGAGCAAGAGGGAGCAGCCGAATGAGCGTTCCGGAACAACATCCCCTCCTTCGCGATCCTGTCGAATGCCGGGGTCTTCACTCCGGCCGCACCAGGAAACGAGGCCCCCTGGTTTCCCCAGTCGTCGGCTATAAGGATCAAAAGGTTCGGTCGCCGCTCTTCAGCGGCGTCCAGGGACAGCGACCAAGCAAGGCACAGCAGCAGTCGCATCGCAGCGATCGAAAATCGCCGGGTCAGCAGGATGACGGAGTTGGATCGGCTTGGGATCATCGGGTCTGTCGGGGGACCATTCGCTACGCTACCGTTGGGCCCCATTCTTCCATTTCCACCAACCAATCCCGGCCTTCCATGTTGCCGGACTCCGGATCGCTTCACCAGCCACTCCGCCAGGAGGTCGTTTGCATCGGATGGCCCTTTCATTCAAATGGACCGAATTCGGAGAGACTGTAAACCCGCATGCCAGTGGTCGCATCCGGAAAGAACAGCAGGAAGTCCCGGGAATCGGGATTGTAGGGAATGTAGCGGTCGTAGCAGGGAATGAGCTTATTCTCCTGATCCGAGCATCCCACAGGCATCCAGAACATGCCATTGGCCTCGGCTGCGGGCTTGGCGATGAGTCGCTCTCCAGGTGGCAGGCTCTTTTGATCGGAACCCACCAACTCGGATCTTTTCCCGGCCTTGCCGAATCTGGAGGGTCTGTAGGGTTTCATCGGGCTTTGAAATGCTGAAATCGCAGGACCAATAAGAACAGAATCGGTAGGGAGATTCCGGCAATCCATCCGGTCCCTTGACTGCTTCGAATGCCGGAAGGCAGACCTCAGATGTGATTGCCTAGGATCGACATCGTCCATCGAAGTCACTACATCCGTCCAGCCCCCCAAGGGGGTGAGTCACCTCACTCAATCGGGTGAGAATCAGGAACCCAGACCCCTTCCGGGAATCGTCCGCCAAAACCGTCCGGAATGAAATCAGCCCGGCCGTTTCGACATGTAATGCGCAACGGCTTCCGCCCGCGACCTGACGTGCATCTTCATGTAGATGTTCTTCAGGTGACTGCGCACGGTCTCGATGCTCAGGCCCAAATGATCGGCGATTTCCTTGTTTGCGAAGCCCTTCGTTAGCAGCACAAGCGTTTCCTCCTCACGCACGGTCAGGGAGACGGACTCGTCGAGCCCACCGCTTTTGCGCCTGAAGGAGGCCACCACGTGTCGGGCAATTTCACTGGTCATCGGAGCTCCACCGTTGAGCACATCAAGCAGCGCAGCCCGCAGGTCGGCCGGCTTTGTCCGCTTGAGCAGATAGCCGTCCGCCCCGGATTCGAGAGCCAGGAAAAGGATCTCATCCTCGTCCGACGCGGTCAGCATGACGATGGGTGTGTCAGGTCGCGCTGTCTTCAGGCGCGCCGTGCACTCGATGCCCGACATCCGTGGCAGGAAGACATCCATCAGCACCACATCCGGCTTGGCTTCGGGAATCATTCTCAAGGCCTCCTCGGCCGAGGCGCAGGTGCAGACACAATCGAAATCCGGAAATGAGGAAATCAGACGGCACCAACTCTCCCGCGTATCGATCTGGTCCTCGACCAGCGCGACCCGGATCGGAGGCTTGGCCGGGATGTCGCTACCACGCCCTGACGAGTCCCGCTTCATCGTGTCGAGCCCTCCTTCCGGCCCAGTCCGGCCAGTGAAAGGTCCGCCTGCTCCATCAAGTGCCCGCGTTTCCCCGATGATTTGGAAAACGGCACTACAAACTCCACCTGGCAGGCCGCCCCGGGGCTCGTGGTGATCTGGCATCGGCCACCGATCTCCTTCATTCTCTCACTCATATTGGTCAGACCGTTGCGCAACGAATCCACAGCATCAAGATCAAAGCCTTTTCCATTGTCCTCCACCACCACTGTCAAGCTCTGCCCACGGATGCCGATCCTCAGTGAAATCTCGGTCGCACCGGAGTACTTCACGGCATTGTTCAAGGCCTCCCTGACAGCCAGCAGCAGATTGCGCCGCACGGGCATCTCGAACATCGCGTCCGGAAGATTCAGCTCCACGTCCAGTCGACAACGGATCGCCGTGGAATCCAGAAACCTCTGGGTGTGCTTGCAGATGTAAGTGGCGAAGTCACGCAGCGTGTCACGTCGAGAGTTCACCAGCCAGACCACCTCATCCATTGCCCCGGACAACGAGCGGGCCTTCTCGGACAAGGCTGAAAGTCTCGACCGCGCCGGTGAATCCAAGGGCAATTCGGTCTGGGCCACCTCCCCTTCGAGAGCCAGTTCGGTCAGTCGCGCTCCAAGATCGTCATGAATGTCCCGTGCGATCCGCGCCCGCTCACGGCGCAGCAGTTCCTGAGCCTTCGATTGCAGGGCCAGCCGCGCGAGGAGACGGAAATAGGCGAGCAGACCCACCACCACGATCGCAATCAAGATCGACTGGAACCAGCCACTCTTCCAGAACTGCACCTCCAGTGGCTGAAGCATTGGCACCTTCACCACCATGGTGGGAACACGCTCGAACCAATGCCCCGCCTTGGCCTGTTCAGGCCTCGGCAGAAACGTGCTGACCACCACTGCATTCACCCACTTGGGCGAAGCCTGCTGCCGCGTCTCCCACCCGCGCTCATCCCCAGGCACCTCCAGCCAGTTGGAGCCTGACGAAATCCGGATCTTGCGACCGTCTGCCAGCTCGATCCTGAGCCCGAACAACAACCCCGCCTCACGATTGTCATTGAACGCCTCGATCGCCAAGATATGTCGGCCGGGCTTGAGCAGAAGCCGGATGTCGTATTCGGTCACACTTCGCCAATCACTGCCGATCCCGATCTCCCGTCCGTCCAGCATCAGCCGATATCCATTGTCCACGGCGATCCGGAGCTGCGCCGTCTTCACCACCGCAGACTCAGGAATTTGAAATGATCGCCAGAAGCGGCACGATTGCTTGTCATAAGTCAGTGGCGACCAGATCCACGAGCCCACGCCCCAGCTGGGGTCGAGTGGATCAATCGCCTCCTGATTCCCCTCTCGCCCGTCCACGCCATCGTCGGCAACAGACTGCGCCAAGACCGGCCCCCAGCCGCCCAACGAAAGCCATGTCGCGAAGACCAGCGCCAGCCGACGGCACCAGCCCGCCATCGCGACTGAGCGGCCAGCGCGGGAAAATCGCGGGGAATCATCCTCAGCGTGCATAGAATTTGAACTCTACTTGCAGCGTTCGGTCAGGCCAAACCCAAATCCATTACTCACCCGGTCGGGTGAGTACCTACACCCGCACAGGGGATTGACCAATCACCCGTCCCATCTAATCTAATCTTATCCATTAATCAGCAGCTATAGGCTCGAAAACCCACTTCGCCCCCTTCTGCCGATTCACAGAAGACCCATATACGGGCAAAATCGACTTTAAGTTAAAAAATCATGAAACCCAGCAAAGCCAATCCGTTCCGCTTCAATTCGAAGACGATCGCCGCCATTTCGATCGCGTTCATGAGCCACCTCACAGCTCCCTCCGCGTCCGCTGCGACCTACTATTGGGATTCAAACGCCAGCACCACAGGCTTTGGCTCGACCACCGGCACCTGGGGAACGAACGCGTTCTGGTCCACGGTCGCAGGTGGTGGCGCAACCCATTCGGCAGTTACAGCCACCGTCGCCGCCGACATCGTCAACTTCGGCACGGCCTCCTCGAACTATGGCAACGCCACTGTGGGGATCGCGACTGGTGGGGTTACAGCCACGAGCATTGTCATAGGAGCGGGTCAAACGACGGCCCTCACCGTGGGAACAACCGGTGGCGGTGCCATCACACTGGGCGGAACCACCCGCTCGATTGTGATGAACTCCGATGACACGCACACTGCCGCCCATGCGATCAATGCCCCAATCGTTCTTACCGGAACAACGCTGTTTCAAGTAACCGATCCAGGCGCCGGTGGTGGCACTCGTTCGTTAACCCTTGGGGGGGTGATCAGCAGTTCCGCCACTAGCAATGTGACCTTTCGCCAGGGCGGCAGCGGAAGCAACGCCACCAGCCTCTTTATCCTGAACGGGGCCAACACCTATACGGGCACGACATTGATCGAGTCCACCGTGACCAATTCCAATGCCGAAGTGAGACTCGGAGTCAATGACGCCCTGCCCACAACCACCGTGCTCACGATCGGCGGCGTCGCAGGCACCGGGAGCGGACGGGTGACCAGCTTCAACATGAACGGCAAGAATCAGACCCTCGCCGGTCTGGCCACCACAGGCGGCGGCGCCTTGCGAACTCAACGAGTATTCAGCTCTGCGGCAGCCATTCTCACAGTCAATGACAACAGCGCCCGCACCTTCGCTGGCCTGATCGGCAGCGGCGGAACCAACATCAGCGTGGTCAAAGGCGGGACCGGCACCTGGACGCTCTCCGGCGCGAACTCCTACATCGGCTCAACAACCCTGAATCAGGGCACCATCACCGTCGGAACCGGCGGCTCCCTCGGTGCGTCCACAAGCTCGCTCATCGTCAACAACACCAATACCGGTGTTGGAACCAATGTCGTCCTCAACCTCCCCACCGCCACCGACACCACGAAGGGAAGCTTGAGCGGCACGATCGCGACCCCCAGCAGTGGCACCAATACCGCCACCATCAATACCCAGACCGGCCGCGCGTTCATCGTCAACCAGACGAACGCAGGCACCTACCCCGGTGTGATTGCTGGAGCAGGCGGCTTCACACTCGGCGGCTCGAGCACCAACACCCTGACCCTGAGCGGCCTCAACACCCTGTCCGGAAATGTCACGGTAAGCGCCGGCACGCTGGTTGCGAACAACACTGAAACATCGGGCAACGGTCCTCTGGGAGCCGCAAACAACACCCGCTCGATCACGGTCGCCAGCGGCGCAACCCTGCAACTCGCCCAAGCCAAAGCCCTCAAGGCACTTTTCAGCTCCTCCAACGTCCCGTCGTTGATCATCAACGGCACCGTAAACGACACCAACCTCTCCAATCCCGGGAACAATCCCTTGGGCAACGTCAGTCTGAACAGCGGAACGCTTAATGCGAGTGTTGGCAACGCCAGCGGATACGGGTCCTACAACCTCAACGGCACCGTCACGTCGACCGGCACCTCACTCATCTCATCAACCGCCGTCGTCCCGATCACTCTGAGTGCCGCAACGGGGGAAAACACCACCTTTGACGTCACCAGCGGCACGCTCACCATCTCCGCCGCTTTGGGCCAGGTCACGGCGACCGGAGACGAAAAAACCAGCAGCCTGACCAAGGCCGGAGCAGGAACATTGGTTCTCTCGGGCACGAATACTTATTCCGGGGTCACGACGCTCAGCGCGGGTGCACTCGTGATCAATGGCTCCAATAGCTCAAGCTCCGTCACCTTGAGTTCAGGCACGCTCACTGGCAGCGGCACCGCCGGCGCTGTCAATGTGGCGAACAGCGTCAGCGCCATCGTCTCCAACAACAATGGCAACCCTGGCGCCCCTTTGACCACCGGGGCCCTGACCTTCAGTGGCGCGGCCACTGTCAATACTTTCAGCAACAGCACTTCGGCTGCCATCATCACCTCCAGCCTGGCCACGAACGCAGCCGGCACGGTGACCATCAATCCCACTGCGGCCAGTTGGCCCGTCGGCACCTATGAACTCATCAGCTACGGCGGAGGCAGTGTCGGCGGCGCGGGCGCAGGTCAATTTGTCCTCGGAACTGTAACAGGTGCCAGCGCACGCCAGAGCAAGATCCTCGGCGACTCGACTACCGCCATCACGCTGACCATCGGCGCGGACGACGCCCCTTACTGGACAGGCGACGGCGACGAAAAATGGAACCTCGCGTCCTCCAGCAACTGGAAGCTGCTGTCGAACGATTCCACCACTGTTTTCCTCGCGACGGACAACGTACTATTCAATGACCTCGCCACTGGAACCGGACCTATCACAGTAGAGGTTGATACAGCGGACGTCGCGCCGAACACGACCACATTCAACAACACAGCCAAGGACTACATCTTGAGCGGTACCTTCGGCATTGCCTCCGGTAGCCTGACCAAGAACGGCACCGGCAGCCTGACCATTAGCAACGCCAACACCTACTCCGGTGGGACTGCCATCAATGCCGGCACCATCACCCTGAGCGGCAGCGGCACCCTCGGTGCCGGTTCCGCCCTCACACTGGGCGGTGGCACGCTCGACCTCGGCACCTTCACCACCTCTGTTGGCGGGGTTTCCGTGACCACTCCCGCGGCCAGTGGAGATACGATTCTCAATGGCAGCCTCACCGGCACTTCGTATGCCGTCAGCAACGCCTCAGGAAATGTCGGCATTTCCGCCAACCTGCTCGCCAATGGCGCTGCCGGCCTGACGAAGTCCGGAGCTGGCACCCTGACCCTCACAGGCACAGGCAACAGCTACACCGGCACCACCACCATCAGCGCTGGCAGCCTCGTGATTGATGACGGTTCGATCGCTTCCTCAAGCGGCATCGTCAACAACGCTTCCCTGGAGTATAAACTCAACTCCAACGCCAGCAGTTATGCCAATATCATCAGCGGCACAGGCTCCCTCACCAAGAGGGGCACCAACACCCTGACCCTTACGGGGGCAAACACATTCACCGGCAACACCACCATCAGCGCCGGAACGTTGAACATGGGAGCGAACCGCATCTCAGGTTCACCAACCATCTTCATCGGTGATGGCGCCACCCTCCAGAGTTCCGCAGGCCTGACCCTGTCCGCCAGTCAAGCGATCACCGGCACCGGCACCAGCGGCTTCGTCACCACCTCGAATACTGGCCTGATCACCACCAGCGGGACCACGATCAGCACCTCAGGCACGCTGACCTTCTCGCGCCTCGACGTCCGAGGAGCAGGCAACGTCATCAGCGGCGGCAACATCCTGTCCGGCAGCACCGCCAGCGGCATGCGTGGACTCTTGGTCGGAAATGCCGTCACCAGCACCCTTACGATCACCGGAGGCACCCTGACCTCCATCGGCGGATCCACCAATTACGACACCATTGGCAACACCAATGCCGCGGGAGCACCAACCGGCACACTGACCATCAATGGCGGTGCCTATGTCAACACCGCCAACAACGGAAGACTCTTGCTCGGCAACACCGGAAGTCTGGCTGGCAGTGCCACCCTGAACCTCACCGCCGGCTCTGCGACGATCAATACCCTTGAATACAATCTGGGCTCCTTCGCCGGCAACACCGGCACCGTCAACCTGGACGGCGGCACTCTAACAGTCTCCAGCATCGTCTCCAGCACTGGCACCAACAGGATCTTCAACTTCAACGGCGGTCAGCTCACTGCTGGAGCAAATCTACCAGCAGTCTCCAACCTGACTCTCAACGTCAAAGACGGTGGCGCGAACATCAACACCAATGGCTTCTCCTTCGTCATCGGCAGCCCCTTGTTGAATGACGGCACCGGCGGACTGACCAAGAGCGGCCTTGGCACCCTCACTCTCTCTGGAGCCAATACCTACGTCGGCGGAACCTCCGTCACGGGCGGGGCCCTCCGTTTCTCGACGGCAGCCGTTGCCGCCACTGATGTCACGATTGCCACCGGAGCCGAAGCGGGTGCCCTTGTCGCCACGACCGACGGTCAATGGGTCAACACCGGCAACCTGACCCTCCAGAACAATGGCGCGGCGCTCGTGGACTACGGCAGCACCACCCCAAGCATCACAGTCGCACCGATCAGTGTCACCGACTTCGCCAATGGCACCACACCCGGTGTGAAATTGGCAGGCTCAGCCCTGTCCTCGCTCGCGGTCGGTCAGGATTACCCCTTGGCCACCTGGACCGGCACCGGTCCGGTGGATGGCTCCGCGTTCGACCTCCGCACCCATCGCCTATCGGGCACCTTCAGCGTCTCCTCGAACACGCTCTTCCTGACTATCACCAGCAACGCGATCGCCCCCATTTCCTGGAACACCGGGAATGGTAATTGGGATACCTCCACGACCAACTGGGAGGATTCCAATCTGGCCGCCACCACTTACTTCGACACCCTTGACTCGGTCGTCTTCGGCGATGCAGCGGGAGTGACCGGAGATCCCATCGTCACGCTCGCCGCGACGACTTCACCGCTCGGCGTGACCATGAACACCGCCGGCAGGAATTACACCGTCTCCGGCGCTGGCTCGATCAGCGGCAGCGGCGCGCTGACACTCGCTCCGGATAACTCCGGCACCCTCACCCTGGCCACCGCCAACAACAGCTTCTCTGGAGGCACCACCGTCAATGGCGGCACGCTCGCTCTGGGCGATGCCACCAACACGCTGCCCAATACGGGAGCAGTCGTGCTGGACGGCGCTACGGCGATCCTGAGCCTCGGCGCCAACAGCGACACCGTGGGAGCCGTCTCCCTCAAGAACGGAGCCTCCATCACCGGTAGCGGCACCCTCACAGGTGCCTCCTACGCTCTCGAAAGCGGCAGCGTCTCCGCCCTCCTCGGCGGCAGCGGGGCCTTGGCCAAGACCACTTCGGGAACCGTCACCTTGTCAGGTGCCAACACCTCCTTCACCGGGGCCACCGGCATCACCGGCGGAACGTTGCGCCTCGCGGATACGGGTGCCTTGGCGAGCACCTCCAACATTGGCTTGTCCAACGCCAATACCAGACTCGAGTTCGGAACCGACAATGCGTTCACGACTCTTCCGCAGATCACGGGTGGTAGCAATTTCACTCACACGATTGTTTCAGATCGGGCCACCGCAGGCACCGCCCTCAGTCATCAGCTTGGCACGATCAATTTTGGGGCATCCACGTTCAATTTCATTCAGGGCACCAATGCGACCAGCGGCACAGCCGGATTCACGTTTGGCTCCGCGACCATGACCTCCGGTTCCGCCGGCACCACCATCCTCAACCCCACCACTGCCACCCTCACCGTCATGGGCGGCGTCACGAGTAGTGGCAACGTCGCCCGGACTCTCCAACTGGCCGGCACCGGCACCGGCAATTCCGTCGGCGGAGTGATCACCCAATCCCCTGGCGTGAGTGCCCTGTCCCTCACCAAGAGCAGCACCAGCACCTGGACCCTCTCCGGAGCCAACACTTACACTGGCGGCACCACCGTCACGGGCGGCACGCTGGTTCTCGGCAACGGCTCCGCGCTCGGCACAGCCTCCGCCAGCGTCACGGGCGGCACACTCGATCTCGGTGGCCAGATACTCACCAATGCCGTCAACGTCGGTGCCTCAGGCACCCTCACCGGCAGCGGCAACATCGGAGCCGCCACCCTGGCGGGAACGGTCACCCCCGGCGGTTCAGGCAGCGGCCTCATCACCTTCGCTTCCGCCAGTGTCGCCTCCACCTCGTCCATCAACCTCCAGCTCGCCGCAACCGGCACCCGTGGCACCGACTACGACGCCATCACGGTCTCAAATGCCCTCGCCTTGGACGGAACCATCACGGTCAGCCTCAACGGACTCACCCCGGCAGGTGGTCAGTCCTTCGACCTGATCGACTCCACAGGCCCGATCAACGTGACCAACTTCACCGTCGCCACCGACCTGATCCTCCCCGTCCTCGGTGCGGGTCTGGCTTGGGACACCTCCACCTTTGCCACCGACGGCGTCATCAGCATCGTCACCACCGACCCCTATCTCCCATGGGCGGCTTCCAAGGGCCTCACCGGTGGCAACAATGCCAAGAGCGCGGATCCGGACGACGACGGCAAAAACAACCTCTACGAATTCGCCTTTGATGGAAACCCACTCTCGGGCGCCGACGATGGCAAGTTCGTTGGGAAAATCGCCACCGTCGGAACGGATCAGGTTCTCACCCTGACCCTGCCCGTCCGCACCGGAGCTGCCTTCTCGGCCTCCGGCGGCGACCAACTCTCCGCACTGATTGATGCGATCACCTACCGCATCGAAGGCGACGAGACTCTCGTTCCCTTCGCCGATGCGATCACGGAAGTCACCGGTGGAGACGCCACCACCATTCAGACCGCGTTGCCCACGCTCTCCACCGGCTGGACCTACCGCACCTTCCGCGCGCCGGGCACCGTGCAGACCGCTCCCAAGTCCTTCCTCCGCGCCAAGGTCAGCGATACCCCTTGAACGATCCCGACAGGAAATGAAGGCCCATCAGTGCGACAGGTCCATCCTGTCGCGCATTTTCCTGATCGGGACATTCACGTCACCGATCCGCTTCATCGGGAATCCGGCTCCAAAGAGGAAGACACCTTCACTTGTCGTCCCTTCCATCCACTGTGGCTCCGGAAACGAAGATCATGGCATCGCTCTTGAGCTCAGCCCCGCCGAGATACATGCCCCAGCGGAAGCCGGTGGTGCCTTCCGGCCTGGCATAACTCCCCTCCCCGACCTTCGTGCCGTTCAGATAAACCTCATAGTCGTGCCCATTGTCCCTCACCCGGATCAGGAACGGCTTTCCCTCCATCTTTTCAGCGATCACCTTGTCAGCGCCCCGGCGATGATTGAGGATGACGTCGCCTTTTGCGTTCATGTTGATCTGGACCGACCAGTCGTTCACGTTGTTCTTGGACTGAAAGATCGCGGCCCCATGAGGCTTGATGATGGTGTAGGTGCCACTCCACTGGTGCCAATCGCCTCGCTTCCAGTTCAAATCGCTGAACGCCTCGATCCTTGCCGCCTTCTCACGCCCGTTGCGGACGTTCTCCTCACCCTTGAAGAGCCTGAAGACCTGGGTGTTGCCGTCCTCCTGATACCAGCGTGACCACTTGTCGAAATCCGTCCTCGGGATCGCACTGTTGCCGAGGGTGTGGATCCTGATGTCACGGGGGATCGAACGCTTCGACTCCGCCGTGGTTTCAACCAGGCGGTTCTCCACATTCACCTTGGAGCCTTCGACACCCTCCGTGGAGTTCTTTCCTTCCGGGAGCTTCTTGCGCTTCAGCAATTCTTCAAACTTCAGGTCCGTTCCCTTTTGAGTGAAGAGCGGATCGCAAAATCCGGACGACAGGGAAAGCATGACGCCCATCAGGACAAGGAGGGTTCGTTTCATGGAGGATTAATGGAGTTTGGGTTCTGATTCACCGACACTCATCTCGGCTTGACGGAACCAGAAGGCTCCTTCGGCACTTCGTTGACCGTGTAATACGCGTGGCGATGAAGGAGTTCATCATGGTCGCGCGACCTGAGTGCGGCGAGATCGAATGCATGGACATGACCCTTCCGAAGGAGGTCGAGTTCGAGGTCTGCTGTCATCCCATCCTCCGACAGCCGCGCGGCAAGGACCTTGGGAGCCGTCACGTCAATCTCAGGACCTCCGTAGCCGGCATGGTATTCATGGGTGAAGGTGCTCAGCGCGTAGGAGGCCGGATCATTTCCGGTTTGGGCATCGACCGCCTTGGTGAAGGCCAGATGAAAGCCTTTCGGCGTGATCGTGATCCGCTCGATCTCGAACGGCATCCGACCGGTCCAGTCGAGCCGTTCGAGCGCGAACGGTTTCAAACCGCGCACCGGCCAGCCGCGATTCGTGCCCCCACACAGCAGGCGACCTTCCGGAGTGAACTGGACATTCAGGATGCCGGTGGAAAGTCCTTCGCGGAATGGATAACAGGCCCCCTGCCAGACGCCGTTGACCTGCTCGGTGGTGGCCCGCATGACAAGCGAAAGCGTGTAGTCACCCATGAACATCTGGTTCTCGAATGGCCCAAATTTCCCCTTCGTCTGATTGAGCGTGAAGCCGGTGACCGACCGACCCATCCGGATGTAGGGAAAGATCACCGCATAGGGCTCCAACTGCGGAATGAGCCGCTTTTCTTCCAGGACCCGCGAACCTGAACGCGGCAGGGCTGGGGCCTTCCCCATGTTCGAAGCGAAGTCATACCAGTTGTAACTCGCGGGATGCCCCATGAATCCGCCCTCCTTGACCGCCTTCAGGCTGCACGAGCTGTTCCACGGCCCCTGGCTCTCGATGTAGAAAAGCGCACCCTCTTCGTTGTAGCCGATACCACCTGGACTGCGCAGACCGCTGGCGATCGGGATGCTCTTTCCATCCGGGGTCACCTTCATCACCCATCCACGGAACAGTTGGAAGGAGTCGTAGGAGTTTGAAAGCCCAAGGGCGACGTAAAGATTGCCCTGGGGATCGAACTTCGAACCGAAGGCATACTCGTGATAGGTGCCGTAGCCCCAGGCATCGGAGACCACGTCGAAATGATCCGCGCGTCCGTCAGCATCCGCATCGGTGACGCGAGTCAGTTCACAACTTTGCGTCACGTAGAGCGCCCCATCCTTCCAGGCCAGCCCGAAGATTTCATCCAGCCCGCTGGCGAACAGTTGATACTCCGGCTGCGGCTTTGCCTCATCCGCTCCGGAGATGAAATAAACCTCACCTCGACGCGTCCCAACGGCGACGCCTCCATCCGGCAATGTCGTGAACGCTCCCGCCTCGATGACAAGGTCCTTGGGAATCGGCAGCTCGACGACGCGGTAGAAATCGCGTTCCCGATCCGCGGTGCCCCAGCGTTCACCCACCTCCTCGGCCTGCGCCATCGAGGAGACGAGACCCACGAGAAAGGCCATCCGTTTCAAGGCATCAGGGAAGCAGCGCATAATCGACGGTGAAGCTGGAGTTGCCCTTTGGAATTCTGAGCCGGACGAGGAGTTCCTGACCGACATCTCCGGCGGCCGATGGGCGGACCATGGTCTCGCCCTGCGAAAGGCTGACCCTGATCTCAGGAGTCTTGAAAACGCCCGGAGACTCGGACTCGATCCTTCCTGTTAGAGCGCGGAAATGCAGCGTCGTTTCAGCGGGCGAGGAAAAGGTGAAGGTTCGACGCAGCACGTTCGGACCAACGGACGATCCGGGCACGGGCTTGTCCTCGATCGTGATGTCGCCACATCGATAGGTGAACGCCGGATTAAATGCGGCATCCAACGCGTATCCGACAAAAGCGTATCCATGATTGCGCGGATAAAGCGGGTCCGGGTTGACCGGCTTCTCCTTGTTCGTCACCGGCATCAGTGGCCATGGGGCCTTGTCGTCGTCGAGTTGAAGAAAGGAAACGTCCTGCGCGAGAGCCAAGGCCTTGGCGGCCGGGGTGAAGTCGCCCGCGCCCTGGGACTTCCAGTTGACGTAGACGAACTCCCCTTTCCAGATCGCCGAAAGGGTTCCGTTCTGGGCGTTGAAGGCGTAGTTCATTCCGCCGGGAAATCCCACCGCGATGCCACGGAAACCGGCGACGCGGCTTCGTCCACGCTTCACGATCGGATGATTCCCGACCACCAGCTTGATGTCGGCCGAGCGCAGCCCGGAAGGATCCCTCGCCGAACGTCCCAGCGAAAACGTATCCCACAGGGCCTCGATCTGGAGCTTGGCATCGCCGTCGAGAATGCCCGTCTGCGTGGCTTTCCCATCCGGCCAGTAGCTCGGCATGATGATGCCCGGCCTGAAGGCGGCCGGATTGCGCATGTAGCCACGGAACCACTCGGGCCGCAGCCGCTGGTAGCTGGTCATCAGGTCCAGCCCCTTCATGCCCTGCGATTCGGTGCCGTTGAAGTTGTGACAGGAAATGCAGTTCAGGCCTTTGTCGCCCAGCAACTCCAACGCCCCATTGCGCATCCTCTTCCGCAGTTCGCGATCCTGCGCCGACAACTCATCCGGATCCGAGGGTTCATCCGGATCGGGCGGGATGGACTTGTGAACGGCCGGCTCTGGATGATCAACCGCGACCAGCCACTCCGACAGCCCCTTCAAGGCAACGTCTCCATAATGAGGCATGCGGGTCTGCATGTAGGGTCGGACCCTTTCACGATCCAACAGCACGCGGTTCAACCATTCGGGCCGCAGCTTCGCGCCGATCTTGGTCAACGGTGGCGGAATGCGCGCCTCGTTTCCGAGAGCGGGCTCGGTGGTGTGGAAAAAGGCATCACGATCCGGAGCAACACCGCCGAAATCATCGCGCACGTGGCAGGCGATGCAGTTCAATTGCGTCAGTTTCATCCGGATCCGTTCGGCGGCAGAATCGGGTTCTGAGGCGACGGCAAGTGCCGAGCGGATCGACTTCCGCTGGCCTTCGCTGAGATGGAAATCGGGAGCGGATTTCGGCGTTTCGGAAAGACAACCCCGCAGCGGATCAAGCTTGGCAAGCGGAGGGCCGGGTCGGACGACCTTCATCTCCGACTCGTCCATCTGATGGCAGGCCGCACAATTCAGCCGCTTGAACGCTTCCTTTCCAATCGCGACCTGTTCAGGGCCCGGACGTTCAATGTCCAATGCCTGCTCCTGATGTCCGTTTCTTAGATAGGCCGCCAGATCGGCTGACTCGCTTCGGCTCAATCCCATGTCCGGCATCCGTCCGGAAGGGCGAACCTTCAGCGGATCGAGAAGAAACTCCGCAAGCGCGTTCGGTTCGTACTTTCCGGCAAGGTGGCTAAGGGACACATCGCCTTTCCGTGAAAGCTCTTTTCCCTCGGCATCACGGGGCGAATGGCAGGCCACGCAGCCGAGGGCGTGATAGGCTTCGCGACCCGCATTCGCATCGGCCTTTCCTGTTACCTTCACTGGAACTTGGGGTTCCTGAAGGGAAAGCAGATAGCTCATGAGCGCCTCGCTCGTGGCGCGCCGGGCCTCCTCCGACTCGCCCGCCATCAAGCTGGGCATCGTGGTTCCCGGATGCACGCCGGAAGGATCGGCGATGAAGTGTCGGAGATAATACCCATTCAGTCTCGACCCAACCGTTCGCAAATCCGGGGCGAGTTTCATCCCCTCCCCCTGCATGCCCTCATGACAGGCGGCACAACGCAGCTCGGACATCAGCACCTCTCCGGCCTGCTTCTCGCTGAGCGGATGCCGTTGAGCCAAACCTGGAATGAGCGGTGGCTCCGACGCGCCCGCATGACCTAACAGAACAGACGAAACCAAGCCGACCACCCGCAGGATCACGGATCGGCATCGACGTCCTGGAAAGGCCGGGCTCATTGGGGAATGGCATGCACGGTCTGGTAGGCCTCAAGCTGGGGCCGCGCGACCGCAGGGGCGAAAAGCGCGGCCGCATCATCGACCGTCAGTCGGTGGATGCGGTGGAGCATCGAGGCCGGCGTGGCGAACTCCGGAAGGACCAGGCTGGCGGATTTGCGGTCGGCACTGATCGAAAGCGAGGCGATCGCGTTCTTCCGCTTCTCGTTCTCGCCCGAGCCATAGGTCACGGCATCGGTGTAGGTCCACGACTCGATCTGGATCTTCGGCAGCAGGCTTTCCGGCGTCACCCCGGAGGCGAGGGGCGTGGTGAATTGAAGCGTGAAACCCTTCTTCGTTGTCTCGATCGACTTCAGGTCCGCAGCGGTGACAGAGGGATCGGCCACGATCCTCTGGAGACTGGCCTCCTTGCCTCCGTTGGCACGCCAGCCGCGACCGGTCTGGCCTAACAGAAGCGATCCATCCGGCAGGAAACAGGGACGCATCACGCCCGACGCGAGCTTGCGGGCGAAGAGGATCATCGTGCCCTGGTCCGTTTCACCGACACGTTCCGAAGCGACGCGGACCAGGGTGGAGAGCGTTTGATCCCCGATGAACATCTGTCCGCCGAATGGGCCGAATTTTCCCTTGCTCAGATCCCAGGCCGGGCTGCCGGGAGAGTTCGCGAGCTTGTTGTGCGGGAACCAGAGCGCAGACTGATGGGACTTCGACTGCCACTTGTCGAAGGCGATCTCGGGAGACGTCGGTGTCATGCCTGGCAGCGAGACGAGGCCCGATGGATGTCCGTAGAACTCGCCCTTGACCAGATAGCTGATCTTGGAGGAACCCACATATTCGCCCTGGTTCTCGGTGTAGAGCAGTCGGCCCTTCGGATCGATGCCAAGACCGGCCGGACTGCGCAGACCGTTGGCAAAGGGTTCGAACTTGCCCGCCGGAGTCACCCGACAGGACCAGCCGCGAAAGCCACCCATGCTGCCCATGAATTGCCCGCCCGCCCGGTAGGAGGCCTGGGCGTTCTTGCTGTGGCAGAGGTTGAGGGAGAAATACAGATTCCCTTCCGCATCGCGCACCGGGCCGTGGGTGTATTCGTGGTAGTTGCCGTGGAAGCCGAAGGCATCACAAACGGTCTCGAAGGAGTCCGCCAGGCCATCCCCATTGGTGTCGCGGATGCGGGTCAGCTCGGGCTTCTGGGCGATCACGATGCGGTCGCCATGATCATCCTCGATCACCAGGCCGAGGCATTCATAGGTGCCCTCCGCAAACAACTGCCAGGTCTTGTTCTTCAGACGCCAGATGCCGGCGGTGCGGGTTCCGACAACAATCGTGCCATCCTTCGCCACCGCGATGCCGGTGGGTTCGAACAACTGAGCGCGGCCAAAGAGATCCTTCGGCGGCATCCAGTTCTCGATCCGGTATCCGGCAGGAAGATCCGCTTCGGAAGGCTCGGTCACGAGGGCCTGGGGAGAAAAGTTCTCCGCCACCGGGATCGGACTGCGGGCGACCAGTCCATTGCCGACCTTGGCCTGGAGCCGATAGGATTTGCCATCGCCCGCAGGAAGGGTCCAGCGGCCATCCTTGAGCGTTCCACCCTCGACCTTCACCTCGCGCAATCCCGGTTGTTGAATCAGGAATGACTGAGTTGTGATCAGACGACCTGATATCTCGATCACCAGCGAACCATCCTCCGTGAATGTAATCTTCTCGCTCAGCTTGTTCTTGCCGACGCGGAAGCGGAACTCGGGCTCGCCTTTCGGACCGACCTGATAGCCGAGAAATCCGGAGTCCCAGGCAGCGAGTTCCTTGAGGAAATCCCCGCCCTTTTCCAGGTAGCGGGTCGCCGCCGCATCATCGTTGACGTCGGGCTCCTTGAACTCGAAGTCGATCGGCGTTCCTGCGGTCGTGAGGGGCACCAGCGCCGGAGCGGCATCGAGGACATCCGCCGCCCCGAAGCCATGCTCGGAGCCTGGCGTGCTGCGTCCGGTCTGCTCCTTCTTCAGGTTGAGGAAGCCGCCGCTCCAGACGCCGCGAAGCGAAAGCCGGCGTGGATCGAAGGTGTAGTTCATGCCGTTCGGCAGGCCGACGTGGATGGCGCGACCACTGGAATGATCCAGCGGCGCGCGGAAGATCCTCGGGCGCTTCGCGACCAGCACGGCGGCCGGGTTCTCGAAGTCCTTCGTCACCGCTTCCTTCGCGACCTGACCCATCACCACTGCCGGGCCGTTCTTCCCGGGCTCTGCCGAGAAACGGAGATAGTGCCAGAGCGACTCCAGATTGGCATCGGTGATGACCTCCGCCGTGAACTGCGGCATGACAGGCGGGTAGGCCTCGCCCTTCGTCTGCCCTTTCTCTGCGCAAGCGAGCTGGCCGGCGGGATTTCTAACAGAGTTCAGGAAGTAGTCCTTGTCCGCCTTGATGGTGGCCTTCGATCCGGTGGCCGGAACCAGCACCTCGCGATCGCGCGGAACGTTCTGGAACAGATTGTAGAGGCTCGGGCCGGTCTTGACCGAAACGTCGTCGCGGTCGATCGCGTGGCAGGTCGCGCAGTTCCAGACCTGGAAGGCCTCCTTGCCCTTCTCGACCAGATTCGCCTCCTCACCTTGAAGCGGAGCGGAAAGAAGCAGTCCGAGCTGGGCCAACACAAGCCCGATGGCCTGCCGTCCAAGTCCACTTCCGAACCTCGACGCCGGATGCCATGAGGCCACGAAAGGAGCCTTCTTCGAACGATGATCTACGGTTTCCTGACTGCGCTGGCACTTCATGATTTTCAATGAACAACCCTTTTCGCCAGGAGCGGAAATGGCAAGAGGATAGCCCCTGAAAGCCACGACAATTTGCCGCCTTTTTGCGTCAGGGAGCCGGGGCCAGCTTCGGATTGATCTTCAGCCATCCGAGCGAAACCAGGAACTTGTCCGCTTCCATCAAGGTCTGCTGGTAGTGGGGGGCCTTGTTGAAGAAGCCGTGGCCGACCTCCGGGTAAAAGTGGGTGTCGCAGCGCGAGCCCACCTTCTTCATCTTCTCCTCGAAGTCGGTGACGACCTTGACCGGGATGAGGTGATCCTTTTCACCGAGAAACACGATTGTTGGCGGTGCGCCCTTGGCGATGTTGTGGGCGGGCGAGAAACTCCGGTAACGACCGCCGACCCGCTCATTCCCCCACTCGCCGGGGCCGTTGTTGAAGACGGGATTGAAGAGCACGAGCGCATTCGGCTTGCAGGAAACCTTGAGGTCATCCTTCGGATCGTCGAGCCCCTCGACCATCGAGGTGAACGCCGCCAGATGCCCGCCGGCCGAGCCTCCCGCCGCCGCGATGCGGTCGGGGTCGATGCCCAGTTCCGCAGCATGGCTGCGCACGTAACGCATCGCCGACTTGGCATCCGCGCAGCACATCACCGGCGGCCCCTTGTCGCCTTTAGGGATGACCCGATACTCAACGCGGACACCCACCATTCCCCGCGTCGCGAAATAGCTGCTCTGCTTGTGAAACTGCTCCACGGTTCCGCTCACCCAGCCACCGCCGAAGTAATACACCATGCAGGGGTTCTTGTCCGAGGCTTTCCAGCCAGCGGGCTTTTCGATCAGAAGCTTGAGTTCGCGGTTGTCGACCTTCTTGTAAGTGATCGGTTCATCGGCCTGAGCCCCTCGAGTGAAGGCCAGCAGCAGGAGGGCGAGAGTGAGAGCCTTCTTGGGATTCGTCATTTCGGTGAGGTTTGGAAACTGAATGGAGAAATCTGATGTTGTTGGAAAACTTCCGGCCAGTCCGTCATCTGCCGGGAAATCGCGCGATTTCGAAGGCCGCCATGACCATCCGGCATTGGGGATCTTCAAGGGACCTTGGAGCCATGCGAGAATGAATGCTCTACCCGCATGACCGATTCATTCACCTGGCACCCTTCAAGGTGCCGATCAGGAACTGGATCGGGTCCGGATACTTCTGGGCGGGTGCACCGGGATACATGAGATGACTCTCCACACCAGTGGCCTTGAGTTTCTCATCGAGCTTCACACCGAAGTTCGAGGTATGCGTCGGGTCCTTCTGGTTCTTTCCAATAGCGGGTGCGACCGTGTAGTGGAGGTAGATCGGAGGATCATCAGCACTGACGAGTTCATAAGGCGAGTATTCCCTGATCCAAGGCAGGATCTGTTCGCGATTTTCGAGGAACTGCTGGAATGGCGAAACCTTCTTCGCCTTGTCGCCATTGAACCCAAAGGCGTGGCCGCCGTAGGTGCTGTTAGGCGTCCATTCCTTCATCTGCTTGGGATCGAGCGAGGTCTGCGCGCCGAGAACCCCGACACAGAAAAGCCGGGTGGATTCGCGGGCGACCGGATCCGCGCTCTTGGGATCCGCCATATCATCATGAAACGCCAGCCAGAGACTGGAGCAGGCTCCTGCCGATCCTCCGGACGCACCAATGCGGGTCTTGTCGATGTTCCACTCGACGGCCTTGCTGCGGACGAACTGCAAGGCGCGCGCCGCATCACCGAGCGGCCATTTCACCGGAGGCTTGACGCCCGCCGCAGTTGCTTCCTGAACGAAGCGATAGTTGATTGAAACCACCGAGATTCCGGCGGAGAGATACTCCTTCACTCCGGCCACGCGATCCTTGTCATTGCTGCGCCATGAGCCGCCGTGGATAAAGAACACCAAGGGCGTGGGCTTCGCAGACCCGGCTTTCCAGAAGTCGAGGACCTGCATGGCGTGCTCGCCGTAGTGCACGTTCGCCATCGTCGGCGGCGTGCGGACCGCCTGAGTGTTTTCGGTGGTCCAGAAGTCCTGGTTTCCCGCAGCCTTCCCGGCAACAGGTTCCGGCTCTCCGGCCATGGAACTCGACGCGAAGGCCAGCAGGATGAATGGGGTTAAAACAAGTTGATTCATCGAAGTGGGATCTACCTGGGCAAGGCACTCTTCCATCCTGCCCGCCATTGTGCGGTCAGTTGCTGCACCAGTTCCTTGTTGGCGGGATCTGCCGCAATGTTGGTGTTCTCCTCGGGATCCTTCTGATGGTCGTAAAGTTCGACCGCATCGACCTTGTTGACGTCGCCCTTGAAGACCCAGGTCGTGAGACGATAGCGCTCGGTCCGCATCGAGTATCCCATCAGGTTGTTTTTTCCATTCTTGCGGGGATATTGGCTGAACGCGGCAGATTTCCATGCCTTTGTCGGATCGTCGAGAAGTGGCTTGAAGCTGAGGCCTTCAGCGGCCGCTGGTTTGGGCAGTCCGGCGAGTTCGCTCAAGGTCGGGTAGATATCCACAAACTCCACCAGCGCCGGACATCTCTTCCCCGCACCCGCCACACCCGGTACCGAGACCAACAAGGGAACATGGGTGTCGTTCTCGACGGTGCTATGCTTCGCCCAGGCATCATGCTCGCCGAGCTTCCAACCGTGGTCACCCCAAAGGACGATGATCGTACTTTCTCGAAGGCCGAGGCGGTCGAGTTCGTTCACCACCCGACCGATCTGGGCATCCACGTAGCTCACGGCGGCATAGTAGCCATGCTTCGCCTGACGGGCGTAGTCGTCGGGGAGATGCTGGCCTTTCGGTACTTCGTCGTAGCTGTGGATTTCTCCACCCGGCACGATTGAATATGGGGGAGCGTTCTTTGGCCGAAACGGGTTCGTCGCCAGAGGGATCTTCGTGGGATCGTAAAGGTCCCAATACTTCTTCGGTGAGATGAACGGCAGGTGGGGTCGAATGAAACCCACCGCGAGGAAGAACGGCTGTTTCTTTTCCTTCATGCCGCGAAGCGCGGTCACCGCCATGTCCGCCAGTTCGCCATCATGCAGGGCATTGTCGGGTCCTTCGATGGCGAAGAAGGCGGGACCACGCCCGACACTCTTGGGTCTGCCTGCATTGAACGAGGACTTCGGATAGCCGGTCGGAACCGACCAAGACTGCGGGTCATCGAGCCCATGATGATAGATCTTTCCCATCGCCTGGGTGAAGTAACCGTTGCCCTTGAACTGCTCGGGCAGGGTCACGATGTCAGGAATCGCCTTTCGGAAATGCGTGCTCAGATCCCAGACCTTGGTCGTGTCCGGGCGGGTTCCTGTTAGAAGACTGCTGCGCGATGGAGAACAGACCGCCTGCTGGCAGAAGGCATTCTCAAACACGATCCCCGACTTTGCGAGGCCGTCGATGTTCGGGCTTTTGATGATCGGATTGCCGTAGCACCCCAGCTCCGGTCGCAGGTCATCCACCGCAATGAAGAGGATGTTCTTCCTGCCCTCCGCCCCAAAGGCCGAGGCGGAGATCATTCCAACGGCGGCCAAGGCACCGGAGATGGATCGGGTGAAAGTACAAATCTTCATTCTGGGTTGCTTGTCGGTTGGATTGGAATCATTCCCCGCTCTTGTTCGGCTTTCCGCCCTTGGGCTTCTTCTCCGCGCCGGGATTGCGGAGCTCGCGGGCATACTGCTTCTTGAAATGAGTCGCCTCTGGATCAGCGAGCACGCCTGCCGCCCAACCTGCCGGAATCCGGCTTTTCAGGCCGAGGTTGGTGATCGCATTCGCGAGAAATCCGAACTCGGGGGCAGTCAGCGATCGATCCAGAGCGGCAATCAGGAAAGCACTCCCCTTTTCCATCTGACCGCACGCCACCAAGGCCTCGGCCGCGACGGTGGCGACCACCTGGTCCTTATCATCGAGAGTCTTGACCAAATCGACAGAAACCGGTGCAGCGGCTTTTCCAAGAATCAGGCACCCGCTGGCCGCCCAGTAGCGGATGACGGGATCCGGGGAAGTCAGTCCCTTGACCAGATCCGGAAGCTTTGCAGGATCGGAGGACGACGCGACAAAGGCCATCTCAAGCGTGGCATCGATTTGAAAGGAACTACCATGAACGTAGTCGTGGATCGTCTTCCCAGCCGAGAGCTTCTCCCACATCGACTCGGGAACGAGGCCCGTGTCGACGACCGACTTCATGGTCGCACGCAGCTTGCCACGCATCTCCGCGAGTTTGGCGGCGTGAGCGGGATCGGCGGCGAGGTTCTTGATTTCCCAGCGATCGGATGCCGTATCAAACAGCATCTCCACCGGCTGCGGAGTCTTCCAGATCTGGGCGTGGATGTCGGAGAGCTTGCCATTCTTCCATGCCTCCCGCCAAGCGACCCATGACGGCTGGCCCATGGGATAGTCGCAGTAGGGAGCTCCAGGAAGGTTCGGGGTGAAGCAGCGGATGTACTTGTATCGACCATCGGTGATCGCGCGACGCATCCCGTCGGTTTCATCGAATCGGTCCGCGAACAGGAAGACCTGCTGCTCGGCGGGTGGGGTCGCGCGATGCTCGCCGAGAAAGGCCCGTCCCTGCATCGGTGGCGGAGTTTTCAGGCCGCCGAGCGAGAGCAGGGTTGGGGCGAAGTCCACAAACGAAACCATCTCGGGGACCTCGCTGCCCGGCTTGAACGGCGAAAGCTTCCGCCACTTTTCCGGGATATGGATCACCAGCGGCACACGCACGCCGGTGTCCTGAAGGTAGCGTTTTCCCCGGGCCATCGCACCGCCGTGGTCGGCGTAGTAGAAGACGATCGTGTCGTCGGACAGCCCAGCAGCCTTGAGTTCATCGAGGATCCGACCGACCTCCTTGTCCATGGCGCTGACGCAGTCGTGATAGATTGCAATGTCCTTCCGGAACTCGGGAAGATAGGGCAGATAGGGCGGGACCGTCAACTTCGAGGGATCCAGCCTCGGGACTGCGGGGATATCACCCTTTTTCCGGTTGTTCTCCACCACGTTGGGGAAGAGCTGGCTTTCGTGGGTGATGTTGAGGTTGAAGACCGAGAAGAATGGCTTTCCATCAGGTCGATTGCGGAAGCTCGCCTTGGGTGAACAATCATCCCAGAGCGCGGCATCGTTGCCCTTGAAATTGTAGTCGGTCTTGGAGTTGTTGGAACAGTAGTAGCCGCTCTCGCGGAGCCAGGTGACGCCGGCCTTGAAGGAGGCGGGAATCGGGTGACGGCTGCGCATGTGCTCGGTACCCTGGGTGACCGCGTAGGCTCCGTTGAGGATGGTCGAACGGGCCACCGCACAAACCGGACCGTTGGTGTAGGCGCGGGTGAACTTCAGCCCACCCGCCGCCAGTGCGTCGATGCGCGGGGTGCTGGCCTCGGAATTCCCGTAGCAGCCGATCCACTGGGCGGCATTGTCCTCGCTGGTGATCCAAAGGATATTCGGACGATCCTGTGATGCATGGGTTTGCGAGAGGACCGCAGGCAGCAGCAGGGCGAAAAACAGGATCAGGCGCATGAAGTTATTGGAACGTCGGGGAGATGATTGAAGCTGCCTGGATCCTCGGAATCCGGTTGATTCCATCCTTACCACCCACCATCCATCCGATCTGCCAGATTTTGGCAAAGTTTCTCGACGGATCGGCGACTCCCATGGGAAACCCGATCCCACCAGAAGCACTAAAATATCGAAACCTCCTCCGTCACCCGGGTCCATTCCGGGTTCCGGCTGTCCTCCAACCACGGGCAGAAAGGGACTCCGGATCATGCAAACCCTTGAATGAAAGCCTCGCGATCGAAGTCCATCCGCTTCTTGAAAGCTGGTGACAAGGTTGAGGGGGTGAGCTTGACGATTTCGGGCGAAGAAAATTCGTCAGAATTTGCGAATGGCTGGAGTGGTCTCGTTATGAACCCTCTCCTTCTGGAATGAACGAGTCAGACTCTCCGCAGGCGATTGATGCGCAATTCGTGACGCTGCTGGCACGGCATGAGCCGATGGTCCGGGGGTATCTGCGGGCACTGCTGCCCGGCGCGGCTGATGTGGATGCGGTGATGCCGGATGTGGCGCTGGTGGCGTGGCGGAAATTTGCGGAGCTCGAGGATCGCGAGGCCTTCGGGCGATGGGCCTGTGTGATCGCGCGCTATGAAGTGCTGCGGTATCGGCGCGACAAGGCAAGGGATCGGTTTCTGCTTGATGAGGAATTGCTCGCGCGAATCGCGGACGAAGGCCTGCCGGAAATCTCGCGGCGCGAGCGGCAAATGGCGGCGCTGGAGCATTGCCTCGAAAAGCTGCCGGCTGCTCGGCGACAACTGGTGCTCGGGTGTTACGCCCCTGGTGCCTCGATCCGCGAGATCGCGGCACGTTCCGGGCAGACCGAGGACGGACTTTACCAACTGCTCCGGCGCATCCGCCTGAAGCTGCAAGACTGCGTCGAAACCACCCTGCGTCAGGAGGCATTGCCGTGACCCCGCAAGAACACGAACTGATTCACGATTACCTGCACGAACGGCTCGCTCCCGAGCGCGGAACAGAGCTGACTGCCCTGCTGGAAAGAAGTGCGGAAGCCCGGGAGCTATTGCGCACCGAGGCGGCGATCGAGACGCATCTCCGCGAACTTTCCACGAGTGAGACGTGGGAGACGGTGACCAGACCGGCGCGTTCGACCGCGAGCCGGGCCAGGGGCTGGGTCGCCCCGATCGCTGCGGGGATCGTGCTGGGCGTGCTGTTAGCGACGGCGACGTGGGCGAGTGTGACGGCGCTCCGGCGCGAACCGGAACCGGTGATCCTTCCGGTGGCGAACGGTGACTTCGAAACGCTCGGCGCGGTCAAGGTAGGCGGATTTCCAAAAATGCCCGGGCACTGGCGCGGCGACGCGGCAGAATGTGTCGGCGCGACCTCCGAGGTGCGACCGCACTCCGGCACTGGCATGCTACGCTTTCTCCTGCCTGATGGACGTAACGCCTCGGACGCGCGTGGGTTCACGGCTTGCGATCAGTGGCAGCTTCTCGACTTGTCGAAAGTCCCCGCGACCGGCGATGCCGAGCAGTGGGTCGCGGAAGCGGAAGTGTGGTTCAATGGTCTCGCGACGGCGTACCAACCGGACTGCTTTTCCCTGCTCACCGTCTATGCGATCGACGTGCAGCATCCGAAGGAACTCAACTCGATCAGCTCGGTCTGGCTTCGGCAATCGAATGCGGTGCTGGCCGTGGGGAATCGCCGTATCGTGTGCGACACCGACCCCGCGACGTGGGAACGAGTCGCGGTAAAACTCCCGTTGCCTTCTCGCACAAAGTTTCTGCTGATCCAGCTCTGTGCCGGCACAACTCAGGACACAACCAAGGCCGCACCATTCCCCGGCCCGTTTGCCGACTCCGCATCGATAAAACTGCGGCGAGTCCCGCGCGTGCAGGAAGTCCTGAAGGCAAAATAAGGCCACACCAAGGCCAGCCTCCCAACAAGAGCACTTATGCATTATCTCCGATCCATCGGATCTATCTTCCTCGTTAGTATCGCGATCAGCGCGTTCGCGCAAACCGGCACGGGGCTCACCGGCAAATTCGACGACACTGCGACCTTCGGCACGCTCAAGACCACGCGGACCGAGGCGTCCATCGATTTCAACTTCGACAGGACCATCCCATCGGGCAACGGGATTGCGGTGGCCATGACCTGCTCGGTTGCGTGTTCGGGGGGCAGTTTCATTTTGTCGGCTTATAGACCGTTAGGTTGCTGAATTGCAAAATTCCAACATCAGGATTAGTTGTGCCATTTCCTTTCTCCAATACCCGGTTCATTGCCGGTTCCACTCCCCAAAGCCCCACGTCCACGAAGCTTCAAAAAACACTTTCGAACAGAATGACGAACGACGTGCTCACTATCGCCGGTTATGGAAAGACCGATTTCTCAGACAACATCACCAACGGTGCCTCAGGCACCAACACCACGGATCATGATGGGAGAATCGAGCGGCGGAGCTGGGTCCGATGGAATTCGGTGACCGCTTGCTTGCGTGAAGCCGTGTCCCGATTCGCAATCCCGTTCGAAACCCACATGACCCGTCATCTCAGTTGCACCCTTGTTTTGGTCTTATCGGCAATCCATGTCCGAGCCAACGATCCGGGCGGCGGATCACCCACGGGCGGCGCGAACGTGACTCTCACGACCAACGCGACCACCGCCACCCTCAACAATGGCGTCATCGAGGCCATGATCGAGAAATCCACCGGGAGAGTCACCTCCTACAAGCTGAACGGCTTCCAGATGGTGGATCCTGCCAACCCGATCTATTACAGCATGGACGGCGGTGCGGCCTTCGAGGTGCCCACGAACTGCGTTTACAGCGTCACCACGCAGACCACCGACATGGTCGATGTTTCGTTCAAGCGCACATGGAACGATACCTCGGGCTACAAACACGCCTTTGACATCGATCTCCACTTCGTCCTCCGCCGGGGCGACACCGGCATGTATGCCTATGCCATTCTGAACCATCCCGCGTCTTATCCCGCGACATCCGTCGGCGAGTGGCGCATCGTCTGGAAGCTCCCGCGCAACTCCACCACCTTCACCTTCGAACGTGCCTATGTGGATGACCTTCGCAACTGGGAGATGCCGTCCGTTTACGACTATCAGAACGCCTCGCCGACAGCGATCGGTGAGATCGTGAAGCTCAACACCGGCGTGATGGCCGGGAAATATGATGGCAAATACACCTATTCGGTTCGCTATTCGGAAGTCGGCACCTGGGGGCATGCCAGCCACATCGCGAAGAAGGGTGTCTGGTTCGTGCTCGGCGGGCATGACTACTTCAACGACGGACCGACCAAGCAGGACCTCAGTTCGTCTGAGAGTTACATCCTCATGCATTTCGGCCGCAATCACTACGGTGGTTCCGGCACCAGCGTCGCGGCTGGTGAGACCTGGCGGAAGATGTATGGTCCCTTCCTGCTTTATTGCAACGCAACGACCGCCGCAAGCAATGCCGGTAATGCCTTGTGGGCGGATGCAAAGGCACAGGTGGCCGCGGAGAAGGCGGCATGGCCGTATTCCTGGCTCACAAACTCGGATCATCCGGCGGTGGCGTCACGCGGAACGGTCACAGGCCGTTTATTGGTGAACGACCCTCTCAAGCCATCAATCACCGGCGCCAACGCGAACATCGGTCTCGCGGCCGCCGAGGAGACGGACGGGAACTGGCAGTCTCAGTCCAAAGGCTATCAGTATTGGACCAAGGCCGATGCATCGGGAAACTTCAGCATCCCCGCCGTCCGGCCGGGAACCTATACGCTCTATGCGTTCACCGATGGAGTCGTTGGCGAGTTTTCGAAAATCGGAGTCACAGTCACCGCCGGCGGAACGAACGCACAAGGCGACATCACGTGGAATGTCTCCCATCCCGGAACCAGCATCGCGTGGGAAATCGGCGTGCCTGACCGCACGGCGAAGGAGTTCAAGCATGGCAACGACTACTTCACACCTTTCCTGTGGGATGTTTACACGAAGGAACTGCCGAATCCCCTCGTTTACAACGTCGGTTCCAGCAATCCGGCCACCGATTGGAACTATGCGCACAGCAACTACACCGACGCGACAACCGGGACAACGGTTCCCTGGGAATGGAAAGTGAATTTCAATCTCCCAGCCGTCCCTCGGAGCGGTACTGCGACGCTGACGGTGGCGGTCGCCAGTTCGAACTACCCGGGGCTCTTTCTTTACCTCAACGGATCGCCGTCATCGTTCGCCCGCATTTCACCGCCAGTCGGCGGCGGCAACGTGCTGCTCCGACAGGGCATCCATGCGAAGTATTCCTACGTGGACATTCCGATTCCCGTCTCCTCACTGCGGACTGGAGCCAACACCTTCACCTTCCGCTTCTCCGGCGCTTCCGGACACTCGCATCACGTGATGTATGACTACATGCGTCTCGAACTGCCCGATTTTCCGCCACCGCCGCCGGATTCAGGGCGATCCATCGTCTGGGCTGGTGGCGCGAATGCCGCCGCCAATACCTGGGACAACGGCACCACGAGTTCCTTCCGCCTGAGCGGAGCCGCCACGCCATTCGGAACCGGCGACGCGGTGACCTTCAGTGACACGGGATCCAACAGCACCAGCGTCACCCTCACGGGCTCGCTGCGGGCGAACTCGGTGACATTCTCCGGCACGAAAAACTACACCCTTGCCGGAACCGGTGCGTTGGATGGGACGATGTCGCTGCTCAAGAGCGGGACCTCCACACTCACCGTCAGCCAGGCGAACACGTTCTCGGGTGATACCGCCATCAACGGTGGAGTCATTTCGCTTTCTAACGACACCGCCAATGTGAGCGGCCTCGGAAGCGGCTCCGTCAGTCTCAACAATGGCACACTTAGGATGTCCTCGAACCTCAGCACCTACAATGACGCGCCATGGAACCTGGACGTGCCGTCGGGTGCGACCGGCACTTTGGAGGTGGACTCACGCTGCGACCTGAGAGGCAAACTCACCGGTGCCGGAACATTCCGCTACAAGCTTCCGTCGGGGGCCATCCGTGCCTCGATCTTTGGCGACTGGTCCGGCTTTTCCGGAACGGTGGAGGCCACCGCCATCTCGGGAAGCGCGGAGTTCCGCATCTCGCCTGATTACAACTGGCCCGGACTCCCCGCCGCTGCGCTGTCGCTCGGAAATGGCATTACAGCCTATTGGTCCGGCAATCTGAACACGGGAGCCGGCACCTTCGTCAACTTCGGTGAGTTGTCCGGCACCGCGTCCTCGACCCTCAAGGGAGGAACGATCGGGGGGCGACAGATCACCTACCGCGTCGGAGGCCGCGGAACCGATGCCACGTTCGCCGGGACGATCTCCGAACAAACCAACGGACTCACCAACCTGATCAAGACCGGCGGCGGAACGTGGACTCTATCAGGCGCGGGGAACGTGAACGGCGATCTCACCGTGGAAGCCGGCACGCTCGCCATCACCGGTTCCTTCACGCAGCCCTCTACCAAGTCCACCCTCGTGCAGGATTCGGCGGTCCTGGTGCTGGACGGCACCTTGGCCTCTGGAAACCTCGCGGTCGCCGATGGCGGCAAGCTGGCGGGCCAGGGCTCCCTCAACGGCGCGCTCACCAACGACGGCTTGGTCGAGCTGTCCTCCGGTTCGTTCGACATCAGCGGAGCCGTGACCAACAACGGATATCTCCGAGTCAAATCTCCGGCCACTTTCACCGCGACCGGAGGCTTCATCAACAACGGCACGCTCAACCTCATCGGGTCCACCCAGACGCTCCCGCCAGGCATCGTCAACAACGGCCTGGTTCTAACCGACCGCGCTCCCGCCACGATCACGTGGACCGGCTCGGCGGGCGCCGCATGGGACGTCCAGACCAGCGTCAACTGGACCAACTCCTCCAGCCAGCCGGACGTTTTCTTCCCGGGAGATACGGTGCTTTTCAATGACACGGCTTCGACAAGCGCCGTCGAACTCACCGGCACGCTCACACCCGCATCCGTGTCGGTCGACACATCCCAGGCGTTCAGCCTCAATGGCGGAGCACTCGGCGGAGCGGGCCACCTCACCAAGTCAGGAAGTGGATCGCTTACGGTTTCGTCGGCCTTGAACTTCACCGGTCCGGTCCATGTGGCCGGAGGAGAACTCGCCCTTGCCGATGCGGTGTCATGGCCCGCCGGCAGCAGCCTCATCGAGGTAGCCCAAGGTGCGATCCTGGATCTAACCGCCTTGCCCTCCGTCACCGTGGCCGCGGGCCAAACCCTGCGTGGCGCGGGTGCCGTGCAAGGCGGCGTGACCGTCAATGGCGCACATGACCCCGGCCCCGGCTCGTCTTTCACCGGCAGCCTCTCCTACGGGACCACGGCCAGGGTTTCATGGTCGCTTGCCGCGAACAACACCACTGCCGGAACATTCGATTCGATCCAGGCGGAAACCGTGACGATTTCCACGGGGGCGGCTTTGAATCTCGTCTTCAACGACTCCGCCAGCGGCGTGAACTTCTCGGATCCATTCTGGGCGACCGCTCGCTCGTGGACGTTTCTCACGTCAAGCGCCAGAACGGGCGTGTTCTCCATCGGCAGCCAGACAGCCGATCTGTCCGGCCGCTCGTCGGCGGACTACGGAACATTTGCGATCACGGAATCCGGAAACTCGCTGGTGCTCACCTGGACGCCGGCGGACATCGTCTGGAGGGGGACCACGAACGCGAACTGGGATCTGGCAACCGCGAACTGGCAGAGAGTCGCTTCGGTCACCGCGTTCCAGAACGGCGCCGCAGCCCGCATCGACGACGGGACCAACGTCACGTCCATCAACCTGGTGAGTTCCGTTTCACCCGGTTCGATGGTGTTCGATTCAACGAAAAATTATTCCATCGGAGGCTCCGGTTCAATCAATGGCACGATGGTTCTCGAGAAAAAGGGCGGTGGAAGGCTGACGCTGTCCTCGGCCAACGGTTTCACCGGTGGCACGGTCGTCTCCGGCGGCACGGTGGTGATCGCCAACGCGGCCGCGCTCGGCACCGGGCCGGTCACTCTGGCAGGCGGCACGTGGGATACGGGTGCGCTGACACCTACCAATTCCGTCGTGGTCACGGCCAACTCCACGATCATCGGAGGCAGTGGCAGCGGAGCCCAAGGAATCAAGGCGGTTTCGGGAACCGGTGTCCTGACACTCAATTCGACAAGCAACTTCGATCTGGAAGGCGCCATGACTTCGTTCTCTGGCACAGTGCGGCTCATAGGCACCGGAAACGTCCGCCTGAATGGAACAGGCGGTTCCGATCTCGCTTCGTTCGATCTTGGCAGCCGCACGCTCTCGGCCCGCAACGGCGGCACTTACAAGCTCGGTTCCCTCACAGGTGAGGCGGGCTCGGTTCTCACAATCGCCTCCTACCCGTCCGGAGTCACATTCAGCATCGGAGCCAACAACCAGTCATCCGCCTTCCCCGGCGTGATCTCGAATGGATCGGGAACGAGTTCCGTCATCAAGGTTGGAACCGGAACCTTGACTCTCTCCGGCGCATGCACCTACTCGGGGAGCACCTCGGTGAATGCCGGTGAACTCTCCGTAACCGGATCGCTCGGTGGCACCGCGGTTGCCATCGCTTCAGGGGCCACTCTCTCCGGCACGGGGTCGCTCGGCGGGGCGGTCAGCGTTTCCGGATCGATCGCTCCCGGCCCTGCAGCGGGCACGCTCTCGGTTGCCTCGCTTCAGATCAATCCAAGCGGGGCGATCCTCATGGAAGTGGCACCGTCCGGGGACAGGATCAACGTCGCGGGAAACCTCACGCTCGCGGGCTCACTTCAGGTCAATCTGGCTTCCGGTGTGACGTTCGGACGGTTCCCACTGCTTGTCCACGGCGGCAGCCGGACCGGATCGATCGCGCTGTCAGGCGTGCCATCCGGAACGCCGGCGCATCTCGCATACGGTGCCAACGAGGTGGTCCTGTTCATTGATGACCAGGACCAAGACGGTTTGTCGGATACGTGGGAACAGCAGAATTTCGGCGGTCTCGTGCAAACAGCTGGAAGCGACTTCGACGGAGACGGAACTTCTGATCTGGTCGAGTTCCGGCTAGGTCTTGATCCGAAAAACGGAACCAGCGCGTTTCGCGCCGTTTGTTCCGGCCGCACTTTGGAATGGCCGAGCGCGCCCGGCATCGTCTTTACCGTCAAACGCAGCGTTTCGCTGAATGCGAATCAATGGGAGGTCATCGGAACCCTCACCGGTGGAGCGGAATCCACTTCAAGATTCACCGATCCCGCCTTGTTAGATAGAGCATTCTATCGAATCGAATTCGCACCGTGATCTACCTAAAGGACACGTGTGGTCGAATGCGCTCCGTCAATTCTGGCGGCGCAGATCCCGTCATTCTTCCCACCCTTAACACCTCTGGCACCAACTTCGTCTTCTCCTTCACCCGCCGGGTGCAATCCACCTCCGACACCACGCAGGTTTTCCAATACGGCTCCGACCTCGGTGGCTGGACCCCAGTCAACATCACGCCTCCCACCAGTGCCGCAGTGACTCTCGGCTCACCTGTGGGCGGGCTGCAATCCGTCACCATCAGCATTCCGAAAACCCTCGCCTCCGGCGGCAAACTCTTCGGACGCCTTCGCGTGGTCCAACCCTGATTGAGGTGGATTTGAACCGGGATCCCACCGCTCGAAAACCCGGCATTCCCGATGACCCTGGAGCGGTCAATACGAAGAGATATTTCCAAACTCTAAAGACCTTACTGGATCGCCCATGACGCCGCCCGCCGTTGGATTGACGACCCCTATCTTGTGTGAGCGGAGTTCCCTTCACACTATGCGAATAGCCCTTCACTGTTGTCTCCAGCAGGGTTCTGACGGAATCGATCAGAAAGGTCATTCTTTTATCTCGCCATCATACCAAGAAACTAATCAGTGAGCAAAACAGGATAATTTGAAAGTCCCAGAGGGCCACACAATCAAGGCGGGCCGAAAGGAACATATCCCTTGCGAGTCTTTTCCCTGATCAACTTGTCCATTTCCCGACTGGCGCGTTCGGGATCAGAGAAGGATTTCACCTGGGACTGACCGTCGGTGCCGATCCTGCCGTATCGGATGTTCAGCAGCTCATTCACTTGACCGATCTCCCAGAACTTCCGCGAGGCTCCTTCGATGAACTCGAATCGCTGAACGCCTGACGTCGCCGGGATGGGAGCGGGTTTGTCAGGTTCGCTCTCGGGTGCTGGAGGTGTCGCGTCGTCGGAGGCCATCTCGATCTCACCAAGGACTTCCTGATCCGGAATTTCGCTGCGCAGGACCCGCTCGATCCGCTCAAGAATCGCTGTCGGTTCGTGCCACCAGTCCTTTGCCGTCACTACGACCACCTGCCAACCAAATGACCGGAGAATGCCGGGCCGGGTGAGAAAGCGCTCCAGCACTCCGTGCACCCCGCCCTTGTCCACCAGGATTGCCAGTTGATGACGGTCGACCTCCTTGGGTCGCACGCAAACATCGCACCGGAACCGGCTTTGCCCGGTGTTCGTCTCGACCGCCCAGCCCCGCCCCGCCAAAGCCTTCGCGATCTGGGAAACGATCTCACATCGCTCGGCCACCCGATCCAGCGTCTTGCGCTTGAGGGGATTCAGCCCATCGAGAACCTGCCGGGCCATCGAGGATTCACCACGTGAGAGGCTCTCCGCGTAGTGAAGGAAGCCCTTCAAGGCACGGGCACCATCATTGTAATCGTTGGTGATCTGGGTGTGCCGGATGCTGCTGACAAGCACCATGTGGTGACGGGCCCGGCTGAAGATGACATTGAGCCGCTTCTCCCCTCCCCTCTGGTTGATCGGCCCGAAATTCATCCGCATCTTGCCCTTCTCGTCGGGAGCGTAGCAAACCGACATCAGGATGATGTCCCGCTCGTCGCCCTGGACGTTCTCAAGGTTCTTCACGAACAGGCCGCAGAACTGGTCATCCTCCTCGCGGACATACTCCGCTTCGAGGCGGGTTGCGAAATCCGAATCGAGGGCAGCCAGCGCATCCAGTGCGGATTCGATCTGTCCCTGCTGCGCCTCGCTGAACGCAGCCACTCCGATGCTCATGCCGGTTTCAGCAATGAGGAGGCTGCGGACAAGTTGCGCGACGACCTCAGCTTCCGCCGCATTCCGGCGGTCCGAATAAATGCCGTGCTCGCAGCGGATGAAACTCACCGGCTTCGCAAGCAGATCCGGCACCCATTCCGCCGCCTCCGCCGCCGTGGACACGAGCATTTCCTCGCCATCCAAAGTCATGATCTGTCGATCAGGGATGGTGTAAAGTTCGCCGCCATAGAATGCGGCGTTGCTGAAACTGATCAGTGATTCATAGCGGCTGCGGTAATGCCAGGCGAGCAGCGTGCTGGGCAAGTTGCGGGCGCACTGGGTCAGGAAACTGTCTGCATCCATCATCACGCTGACGGCTTCACCTTCTTCCTCGAAAGTCAGCTCATCGTCCGAATCCCCGGCGCTGTTGAAAAAGCTGGTGGGAGGGAGCTGCATCTCATCTCCGACCACGATCACCTGCTGCGCCCGGTAGGCGGCGGGCACGGCATCCTCGACCGGGATCTGGCTCGCTTCATCGAAGATCACCACATCAAACAACCCGGTATCGAGCGGCAGTGTGTCGGAAACCGAAAGCGGGCTCATCAACCAGATCGGTTTCAGATCGCGCACCACCTCGCCACTCTCTTCCGCCGCGAGATCGCGGATGGACTTGTAACGCATCGTTTTCCCGAACTCATGCTCCAACTCGCGACGACCCGCGCTGTAGGATTTCTTGAACAACTTCTGCTCGGGCGAAAGGACCGTCGCCGATTGGTTGGCGGTTTGCACATGCTCGACGAAACGCTTCCTCACCTGATGGCGGATCCAATCGGCATTCTGCTCCAGCCACTGCCGGTGCGCACCCGCAAGGCGATCAAGTTTCTGCTGGAGGAGGTGACTGTCGAAACGATGCAGCAATCGATCCTCGCGATAGAGTTCGTCCAGAGTCTTGCGTGCGCAGGCGGCCTCCAATTCCCCGACCGTAAAGGGAAGCTCACGCACGGCGCGGCGAATCCTTTCCGGTGTGGCAACAAGATCGCGCAGGGCCGGCAGCAGTTCAGGGATGACATCGGACTCTTCCCGAATCTCGCGGATCGCGGTGGCAAGACTCTCCAGGCTTTGGGATTCAGGATGGTCGACCAACTCGGAGATGTGCTGACGCAGCAATAAGAACTTCGGAGCCAAGTCGGCAAGGGTCATCACGAGTTGAGCTCCCTGAGCCGACTCCAACAGTCGGGTTCGCAAGGCCACTACGGCAGATGGAGCGTCGGCCGCCACCAGCCTTCGCAGATCCTCGCCAAGTTCTTCAGGATTCCCGGTGGAGAATTCCTTGAGGCAACGGCTTTGGATGGAGGACAACTCGGCGTTCACCGCGTGCTCAGCGGCAAGATCCGCGAGCAGGCGCTCCCAGGTCGGGGCGACGGCGTGTTTGCTGAAATCGTAGCGCGCATTCATCACCTTCCTCAACCGCCACCAGGCAGGATTGAGGAAACCGAAAATCCCCTGCACCTTGGGAGCGACCGCCAAGGCGTTGGCGGTGTCATCCGCAGACAGCTTGTCAATCCAGTGGACGGTTTTCACCCGGGCACCCTGCAGGTCACGAGACTTCACTTCGTATTCCTGCCGGAGTTGAACCAACAACTCGGAACGCGAGCACTTCGGATCGAGAAGATCGAGCAAGCCGCCCTCCGCGAGCGGCCGCAACCGGGAGGCGAATTCAAGCAACTGCGCGATCTCGGAAAGTGTATCCCAATGCTCCATCGCCAGCCCGGTTTCGCGCAGCGCGTCGTCGAGGTCATCGAGTTGTCGCTCCACGTGGTCGAGTCGCGAAGCCAGTCCCTCCAACGGCGTCTCACTGGTGATGACCGGCTCTCCAAGCCAGCGCAGCGGATGTTTCGCGAACACCGGCGAGGCCCCGAGGTCGCGGAGCACACTGGCAAGCCGGATGCCTGCATCCCCATGCTTCAACCACTCCTCGTAATGCGGCAGCTTCTCCTGCTCCACCGCATCGAGGTCAGGACACGCGCGGCCATCGAAGGTCCCACGCAGCTCGATCAGGCGCTGGATCAGCTCCCTCACCGGAAGGCCGGCAATCGCAGGTTCTGCCACCATCTTCGAGGTGTAGCTCTCCAATGCGGCCAACTCCGACTCCAACGTGCGCAGTGCTTCCGTGCGTTTGGAGCCATTGGCGTCCCCACCTGGACCCGCCAGCCATTGCTCGTAGGTCTGCTTCAGGTTCAGGATGAACTCCTTCTTGTCCGTCTGGGAATCGTGGATCAGGCAACACAGTTCATCGAGACCCTGCTGGCGCAGTCGATGAAACACGACGTCGATGGCGGCGCGCTTTTCGCACACGAACAGCACGCGTTTGCCACGTGCCGCGTAGTCCGCGATCAGGTTGGTGATGGTCTGGGATTTCCCGGTGCCAGGAGGTCCCTGGATGATGAGGCTGTCGCCCTTCCGCGCCTTCGCGATCGCGCCGACCTGGGTGGCGTCCGCCGCGATGATGAGATACTGGTCCGATGGTGGCAGCTCGGTCAGCATGGCGTCCTCGTCCTCCACCGCCCTTGGTTCAAGGGAAAACACCCGGTCGAAGGCCTGGCTCGGTGTATCTTCATCGATGAGCTTCGTGTAGTCACGGACCAGCGTCATCTTGCGGTAGTTGAAATTCGCCAAGGTGAGGGAGCAGAGGTCGAACTCCCATGCATAAGGATTTCCCTCCGCCTCCTCAACGAGGGCGAACATCTTCCGCTCCGTGACGATTTCCGTGGGTTCCTGGGAAACCATGAATGGCGTGCGTGGCTTCGGAGCGGCTCCTGCCATCTCCCGCAGCGGCAGCGGCGAGGGCAGGATCAGTTTCTGAAACATCTGCAGACCCAGCGGACGAAAGTCAGAGCGATCATAACTGTAATCCACCGCCGCCGCTTTCCTGATCAGCCGCGCCTGCTTTGCCATCCGCCGCTTGTATTGATCGAGGCGTTGCTTCGCGCTCTCATGAATCAGCTGGATCTTCGGCTTGTCCGTGAGTTCGAGCGTCACACCCGGCTCGGTCGCGTGGATCGCGGCGCGGACCGTTTCATGGAAAGCGGTGACCGTGGTCTCGCGGAGATCGATGCTGCCTGGAAGGTCGAGATTGTAGAGTTGCTTCAGATGATGTCTCAGCGCCGGATTCACCTCCAACTCCGTGCCCAGGGGCTCCAGGACATATTGGTCCTTCACGCCCTTCCGCTTCATCAACTCCACGGGCAGCAGCAGCAACGGCGAGTGGATGCGCTCCCGAGGGGCCTCCTTCAGGTTGTTCCAGCGCAGGAAGGCAATCACCAGCCGCAGTTGCGAAAACCCGTATTCCGCCCGGCTGCGGCGTGCGTCGCTGATCAGTTTCTCAAGCTGGCCGCCGAGATAGGGCGCGTCCTCGAAGCGAAGCCATTTCTGCAACAACAGCGAACTTCCGGCTCCGATCTCGGACGCCAGCGTGGGATGCCAATAAAGCAACTGCTCCGGGCGGATGTTCTTGTAGTCCAGCACCAGCGGCACACTGGAGGTCGTGAGATTGAGCGTGGACTGCGAACTCTTGAAATAGAGCAGCCGGTTGCGACGCGAGACATCGAACAGCCGATCCCTCAGATGCGTCTGGATGATCCTGCGGCGACCGCCCTTCGTCTCCGTCTCAAGCCCGGGCAGACTGTTGACATCCGCGTCCACCGGTTGATCGCGATAGGTCTCCAGCGTGCGGATCACTGTGAGGAGGTCCTGGGAGCGCTTGCCACGATGCAACTCCGTCATTTCCACCATCACAGCGGCCACCACCGGATGCAGTCGCGGGGAGAGTGCGAAAAGATTCCGCCGCGAGTTCGCGAACAGCTCGAGGTCCGTCCGATCGGTGAAATCCAACCCGCATGAAAGGCTCGCAAGCAGCATGCCCAGCGAGAAGATATCGGTGAGTTCATCGTGATGGTCCACCAGATGTTCCCAGCTCACGTGCCCCGGCAGATAAACCGGTCGCACGATTTCGTCGGAAGCGGAGGCCACATCGAGATTCGCGGTGTGGATCAGCCGGCCATCATCGGCCTCACGGCGGTGTTCTCCGATCACTTCCAGGCCGGCACTGACCGGAGCCAGTAGAGATCGAACCTTGGCATCCTGGAACGTCGGCTCTCCCCCTTCCCGCGAGGTCAATCCCAACGTGCGGCCTTCCATGACCACGATGGCCGAAAGCCCCCGCAATGGCGCGACCTTGTCCATCTCATGGATCCCGGCAACCTCCCGCATCAGCGGAAGCATGGCCGCGAGGACGTCGTCGACTCCGAAGCCGCCAAGGGCCACTCCCCCGTTCAGGTATTGGGTGAATGGGCTGTCACTCATGGCTGGGCAAGTTTGGCTTCTGCCAGCATTCCGGTGGCCTTCTCCTTCAGGCGCTTCAGATCCCGGGCTTTCAGTTTCAGCTCCTTCATCGCGATCTTTTCGAAATGGCTCAGGCATTCCAGTTGGCGCGCCTGCTCGATGCCCGCAGCCACCGGCAGGTCCTCCAGGTCCGGGTCGACCGCACAGAAATCCAGCATGACATGGCAAAGGAACTCACGTCGCGGCTTTGAAAGCGCCTCCAGTTCACCTGCCAATTCCGGATCCTCTCCGGAGCGCGGCGCGAAGTCCGGAAAGTAAAGTCGGGCGTGTGCCATGACGGCGTCACTTCGAAACCACGGAGGTGCCAGATGATGCTGGATGAAGCGACGGGTGAGATGCGTCAACCGGGCCTGCTGAATCAGATCCAGCGAGTCGAGGCCCTCATCCTCCTCGATCATTCTAACAATCGAAGCATCAAGCGCCTCATCCTGCTCCGCCCACAGTCGGAGCGCCCGCGCCCGCATGAAGGTTTCCGGATGAGTCAGTTGCTCGGTCTTGGGCTTCGATTTTGAAAAGATCTCGTCCGCCTGGGAAAGATAGCTCTTCCCGCTGACCTGTGACAGTCCGGTTGAGATCTTCACCAGGGTCGCCACCGTCGTCTCGATGTCATTGGTTGCAAGGAGGGCCCCTCGATCCGCAAACAGCTCCGTGGACAAGGTCCACAATCGCGCGCTTTGCGAATGGCTGGGCTCCGCGTTCGGATGGGCAGCCGCCTGGTGGAGGATCCGGTCCGCCCTGTAGAATGCTCCATTTTCCGAATGCCAAAGGAGGTAATGCGCAAGTTCGTGACCCACCACAGCCCGGATCTCCATCGCAGAAAGCAGGGTCAGGATTGGTCCGGTGAAAATCAAATGAGCCTCACCCGGAAGGTAACAGATGGCCGCATTCAACCTGGAATCGCCCTGGGCCTGATAGGCATGGACTTCCACCGACTCCAGGCCAAGCGCCGCCTTGGCCGCCGCGATTTCAACAAACAGCTCCGGATGCCCTTCGGCATCCATGCGGTAGGTATCCCGCAGCAATGAAAGCCTCACCGCCTCAGCATCCTGCGTCTGCCGTTCCGAATCCGCGAACCAATCCCAGACTTCCCGTTCGTGATTCTTCAACCAGTCCACCAGCTCGCGATGTTGGGGCAGCGGTTCAAGGATTCGGTTCATCGTCGTCGCGATTCAACCCATCTCCATGGAGATCGCAATCCCTAAGAGGATGTCTGAAGATTGAAGCGATCCGGTGGATTTGAGCGAATCTGACGGATTTCACAGAATCTCGAAACCGCCCTTGAGACCTGAATGCGCCTGAACCCGGGAGACTGCCCAGACAGGCAATCAAATAGTCACTTGTCCCGATCTGAGCTGCACCGCGACTTCGCAACGATTACCCACGAAAAAGGGAGTCTTGCAGCTCCCGTGGTTCCCTCAGATCCAAGATGGTGGGTAGAGATGGATTCGAACCATCGTAAGCTTACGCTAGCAGATTTACAGTCTGCCCCCTTTAGCCACTCGGGCATCTACCCCTCTTGTCTGGACCCCGCTTGCGGCGGGGCCGGAGGTTTACGGGCCGACCCAGGCATGTGCAAGAGAAAAGCAGAGAAAATCCACCAGATCCCGGTGGTGGATTCACCTGAATCATTCCGCCCTTGAGGCTGGAGCGTCGGATTCAGCCTTGTCCTTGGCACGCGGGCTGTTTACCCCTGCCCGCGTCATGCCAGTTGCCACTCCCGCCCAATACCGGGCCATGCTCGATTCCGCCCAGAAAGGCGGTTACGCCTACCCCGCGATCAACGTCACCTCGATCCCGACGATCAATGGTGCCCTCCGCGCCTTCGCCGAAGCCAAGTCCGACGGCATCATCCAGGTTTCCACCGGCGGCGGTGAATTCGCTTCCGGCACCTCCGTGAAGGACGCCGCCTTCGGTGCCATCGTGCTGGCCGAGGCCTGCCACCGCCTTGCCGAGAAATACGACATCCTCGTCGCCCTCCACACCGACCACTGCCATCCGGCCAAGGTTGACGGCTTCCTCAAGCCCCTCCTTCAAGCCTCCCGCGAGCGCATCGCCGCCGGAAAGGGCCCGCTGTTCCAGAGCCACATGTTCGACGGTTCGGTCGTTCCGCTCGCTGAGAACCTCGAGATCTCGAAGAGCCTTCTGAAGGAGTGCGCCGAGCTCGACATCATCCTTGAAGTCGAAGCCGGCTGCGTCGGTGGTGAAGAGGATGGTCACGACACCTCCGGACTTCCTTCCGAAAAGCTCTACACGACCCCTGAGGACATGGTCGAAGTTTACGAAGCCCTTTCCCCGATCGGCCGCTTCCTCTTCGCCGCCACCTTCGGCAACGTCCACGGTGCCTACAAGCCCGGCGCGGTGAAACTGAAGCCGACGATCCTCCGCGATGGCCAGAAGGCCGTCACCGACAAGCACGGCCCGGCCTCTGAGATGGACCTCGTGTTCCATGGCGGATCCGGAACCTCGGAAAGCGATCTCCGCGAGACCCTCGACTACGGCGTGGTGAAGATGAACATCGACACCGACACCCAGTATGCCTTCACCCGTCCGATCGTGACGCACGTCTGCCAGAACATCGAAGGCGTTCTGAAGATCGACGGGGAGGTCGGCGACAAGAAGTCCTACGACCCTCGTTCGTATCTCAAGAAAGCCGAGCTCGGCCTCTGCGCACGCATGAAGGAAGCCTGTGACGACCTGCTTTCCAGCGGCAAGACGATCTTCGGCACCGTCTGAAATCGACATTTTCGTCACCAAAGGCACGGGGATTTCCTCCGTGCCTTTTTTTTTGTGTCTGTCAGAAATGCCCGCACATGGCCGAAACGAAGACCACGCAGGAAAATCCCCTCGCCAACATTTTCATCAACGTGCTGATCCCGGTGCTGGTCCTCAGCTACCTCAGCAAGGATCCGGCCGTGCAGGAGCATCTCGGCAAGGTCGCCAAGCCCTGGCACCTCGGCCCGATGAAGTCCCTCATCCTTGCCTTGGTGTTGCCGCTGGGTTATGGGATCTGGTTTTTCCTCAAGACCCGCAAAGGCAACTTCTTCTCCGCCATCGGCCTGATCTCGGTGCTGCTCACCGGAGGACTCACGCTCTATCTCTGGAACAAGGACGGCACGGTGAAACCCGGCGCGGGCATGCTCTACGGATTGAAGGAAGCCTCGATCCCGCTGGTGCTCGGCATCGCCATCATCCTCTCCGCCCGCACGCCGAATTCGCTGCTGCGCACCTTCCTGTACAATGACACGATCTTCGACCTGCCGAAGATTGAGAAATGCATCGAGGAAAACTCCTTGCAGGCCGGCTACCAATCGCTGCTGTTCAAATCCACCTGCCTCTTCGCCACCTCGTTCCTGATCAGCGCGATCATCAACCTCGGGCTCTCCTGGTTCCTGTTCCGTTCGTTCGACCACACAGCCTCCGACGCGCTGGAGGTTTACAACGGCATCGTCGCAAAAATCACCGGCTGGAGCTTCGCCGTGGTCATGATCCCGGTTGTTGGCTTCATGTTCTTCACGCTGCAACGTCTCGTCGCCGGACTCAAGAAGCTCACCGGGCTGACCGACGAAGAGATCATGTTGCCGAGGTAGGAGAAGAGAGTTTCAAGTGTTCAGTTTTCAGGTTCAAGGAAGAGAAGTTGCGAGGAATAACTGCTCTTCGTTTCGAATTTAGAATTTAGGATTTCGTGCTTTCTTTCCCCTTGGACCTTGGAAGTTAAAAAGCCCGCGACCTTGACGGTGGCGGGCTTTTTGAAATCAAGGTGAACTCCAGTTCGATCAGTCGATGAGGTTGTCGATGCGCTGGGCGAGTTCGATGTCGAGCTCGGTGATGCCGCCTGCGTCGTCGGTGGTCAGCTTGAGGGAAACCTTGGTGTAGCGGATCGTGATGTCCGGGTGATGCTGGGCCTCTTCGGCGATCTCGGCGAGATCGTTCACGAAGTCGATCGCATCCATGAATTCCTCGAATTCCACGGTGCGGGTGATGGATTTCTTCTCAAGTTCCCACTCGGGGCATTTCTTGAGGGCGGAGGTAAGGTCGTCGTCTTCGAGCAGGTCTGACATCAGGAAATTTTGGGAGTTCGGCGCGACATTGCTGCGCCCGATTCGATCTTGGCAAGCCCGTTTCAGACATCGGGCAAATTCATTGACACGACGTTGCATTGTGAGCCCAGCCGCGCTAACGGTCGCGAATGAAAATCCTCCTGCTTTTGCTGCTTCCGATGCTCGGCGCGGTATCCTGCACACCTGCCACTCCACAAGCCCGGATTGCGGAAAATCCCGGACGTTTCGCGCTGCTCAGTGACCGCGAGAAGCGGCTCGTCGAGCAGGGACAGATCGACCGGGGAATGTCGATGCGCGGCGTCTCCCTTGCATGGGGGGATCCCAGCCGCCGCTACTCGGGATCGCGCTCTGGAAAATCGACCGAGCGGTGGATCTACACGGGGTCGCGCCCGGTTGTCACCAACACCTTCATCGCGGGATACGGCTGGGGAGGTTATGGTCGCTTTCCGCAGGGGGCAGGTGTAGGCCCCAGGGGACTCGGCTATCGTTCCATCGATTTCGGGCTCGGCCCACAGATCGACTACGTTCCAGAAGACAGGGCCACCGTCTTGTTCGTGAATGGTCGGGTCGAGAGCTGGGAACGGAAACAATGAAGACCGACCCTCGCCGTGACTTGCAATCCAACCACCATCCGTCTCCAATCTCCAGTCGTCACCACCACCATGAAACTTCTCCGAATCCTCAGCACGGCCGGGCTCGCTGCAGCGGCACTCGCGCTTTCCTCCTGCAACCTGTCAGTCGGAAGCTCCGGCCTGGCCGCCTACCAGGCCTACGACCGCCCGGCCAAGTTGCCGACGAACCCCTCGGCGGTCCGCGTCAAGGTCTCGCTCAGCAAGCAACGGACCTATGTGATGGAAGGCAACACCCCGCTGCTGGTGATGCCGGTCTCGGTCGGGGCTCCTGGCACCTCCACGCCTTCCGGGAACTTCACGATCTTCAACAAGGACGCCAAGTATCGCGCCAACACCCACGGCTATGCGTATAAAGGCAATCAGGTGCAGAAGACCATGATTTCAAAGAAGCCATCCGGCTGGTCCTTCAAGGGCACGCCGATGCCTTACTGGTGTGAATTCAAGCCCAACTACGGCTTCCACACCGGCTGGGTGAAGCACCACCCCTGCAGCCACGGCTGCATCCGCATGCATGAGAACCTGGCACCCAAGTTCTTCAAGATCGTGAAGATCGGGACCCCGGTCAACATCGCCTACTCCCAGCCTGAAGACTCCACCCTCGGCAACATCACGCTGCCTCCTGATTCCGGCCCGCTTCCGGACTACCCAGGCACCATGTACACGGGCGAAGGCTACTTCACCCAACACAAGACTCCATCCTTCCAGTAAGGGCGTCAGACTCCTCTGCTTCAAACGCGGCCTTCCTTCCGGGATGTCGCGTTTTTTCATGGTGTGGCACCCGCTGCGCCAGGCTCCGCTGGCCTCCCAAGTCCCACCCGATGCAGGCAGCACTCTGCTTCGACCTGTTCTGGCGCTCCAACCAAGTCGATGGACCAGCCCGGCTCGACGACACCGTCGCCGCGAGCTACGACGAACCCAGTAGGAAAGCCCGCGATGCCTGGAATCTGCAGCCCCCTTCGGCTTCACGATGAAGACCCACCCCGGCCCGGCAAAACAGCTGAATCGGGGGCATCCATCCCTTTTCATCCATCGGCTCCGCGCGAAAGGGGTGCTGGCATCCAATGAAAGATCGGAGCCTCTTCCGTCGAACAGGAGCGGACGTTTGTCATCGCATGAAAGCCCAAGCCGCACTCGCCCTCCTGCTTGCCACGTCGGCATTCTGTCAGGAGGATCCGACCCGGGATCCCGCGCGACCCCTTGCAGCGAACGACGCCTTTGAGCCCAAGGCCACGGCTTCACGCATGGTGGTTCCAGCCGGATTCCGGACAGAGCTCATCGCCTCGGAACCCGACATCGTCCAACCGATCGCCTACACCCTCGACGACCGTGGACGGCTCTGGGTTCTTGAGAACACGAATTATCCCAACTGTCCCGGTGAGGCGAAGGACCGCATCGTGGTGTTGGAAGATGCCGATGGAAACGGGAGCTTCGAGAAGCGATCCGTGTTCCTCGACAAGGTCACGTTCAGCAGCGGACTGGCGGTGGGCTTCGGCGGAGTCTGGGTGGGTTCGCCGCCCAACCTTCTGTTCATTCCCGACAAGAACGGGGATGCAATCCCCGATGGTCCAGCCCGGATCGTGCTGGACGGATGGGGGGCGGAAGATACCCACGAAACCTTGAACAACTTCACCTGGGGTCCCGACGGCTGGCTTTACGGCACTCATGGCATCTTCACCAACTCCCGGGTCGGCCCGCCGGGCGCGCCTGATGCCGAACGGTTTCCCTTGAACGCCTGCGTCTGGCGCTATCACCCGGTCAGGAAGCTGTTCGAGCGCTGGTGCGAAGGCGTCAGCAACCAGTGGGGCCTGGATTGGAACGATCATGGAGAGGCCTTTTTCGCCGCCTGCGTGGTTCCCCACCTGTGGCACGCCATCGAAGGCGCCCACTACACCCGTCAGGCGGGATCGCATTTCAATCCCCACGTTTACGAGGACATCCAGACCATCGCCTGGGGTCGCTACGAGAAGGCGGGCTACTGTGGAGCGATGGTCTATCTTGGCGGGGCCTTCCCTGCAGAGTGGCGTGACAATTTCCTCTTCAACGACGTGCACATGAACCGTCTGCGTTGCGAGACCTTCACCCGTGAGGGCTCCGGCTACCGCAGCGTTCGAAAGACGGATTTTCTAACAAGTCCGGACGCCTGGTTCCGTGGATTGTCGCCGCAGTATGGACCGGACGGCGGAGTCTTCCTCTCCGACTGGTATGACAAGGTTCCCTGCCACCAGCAGCGGGCGTTCACCGATCGGTCCAACGGACGAATCTACAAGCTCGTCAATGATCAGGTGAAACCCCGCGTCGTCAATCTTGCGGAGGCCAGCAATCTGGATCTGGTGAAGATGCAACTCGATCCGAATGACTGGCATGTCCGCCATGCTCGGAGACTGCTGCAGGAACGGGGGCCGAGTCCGGAAACCACCGCCGCGCTGGAGAATATCCTCCTCGGGAACCCGGACGACACCCGTCAACTGCGGGCCTTGTGGGCCCTGCACAGCCAGGGAGCCTTGAGCGAGTCCACCGCATTGAAGGCGCTGAACGCGTCCTCGGAGTTTGTCCGCGGATGGGCGATCACCTGTCTTTCCGAACAGGGTAAGCCATCTGTCGCCGTGCTCGGACGTTTCGCCGAACTCGCCAAGTCCGATCCTTCGCCCTCTGTCAGGCTGCGACTCGCCTCGGCTTCGCAGAAACTCCCGATTTCCGATCGCTGGCCGATCCTGTCCGCACTCGCCGCCCACGACGAGGACGTCAACGATCACAACCTTCCGCTCATGAACTGGTATGCGACGGAGGATGCAGTCGCAGCGGAACCGCTTCGGGGAGTTGAGCTCTTCAAGTCAACTCGTCAGCCACGGCTTCACGAATTCATCGCCCGGCGCATTCTGGCTGCCTCGCTGGAAGACGAGTCCGGATCGACTGCCGGGATGGGTGCGCTTTCCTTGGCCCTAACAGAAGCGGATTCACCGACCCGGGCCCGCGCCCTCCGTGGGTTGCTCGCGGCCGCCAAGGGTCGGACAAGCTTGTCCGAGCCCGATGGATGGCCCGCAGTTTACGAGGCGTTGAAAGCCGATTCGAATCCGGACGTTCGGGAGAGCGCCAGGACGCTCGCGCTGCTGTTTGGAAGCAAGTCCGCGCTCGATGGAATCCGCGCCACCCTCACAAACCCATCAGCCTCGTCCGCATCACGTCGAAAGGCCATGGAATCACTGGTGGCCCGACACGACGCGGCGTCGCTCGATCCCATCCTCGACCTTGCGGGCCTACCCGGCCCCCTTCGGATCGATGCGATCCGGTCGCTTGCCGGCTTTGATGATCCCCGCATTCGGATGAAGTTGATTGCGGCCTACCCGGGTTTGTCCAACGAGGAAAAAGCAGCGACCCTCGTGACCTTGGTCGCACGTCCCGCAGGCATCGAAGCCCTCATCGCCGCCTTCGATTCAAAGGCAATCCCCCTCAAGGATCTCACCGCGCCCACCGCCCGGTTGATCCAAGGGGTTCATCGCGAGGATTTCGACCGCTGGCTGACGAAGAATTTCGGCACCCTGAATCCTTCCGATGCGGACCGACGCGCGGACATCGAGCGCTATCGAAAGTTCCTCGGAACCGATTCCATCCTGAGCGCGGATGTGAAGAACGGTCGCGCGGTCTTTCAGCGCACCTGCTCCGCGTGCCACACGATTTTCGCTGAAGGTGGGCACATCGGCCCCGAGCTTCCCGGGAACTTCACCGATACCGACTACCTGCTTCAGAACATCATCGATCCGAATGCGGTCATTGGCCGCGACTACCAGCAGACCTTCATCACCCTGAAGGATGGCAATCTCGCCGCAGGGGTGGTCACGGCTGAGGATGATCGTACGGTCACCTTGAAAACGCTCGCCGCCACCGTGACCCTGTCGAAGGACAGCATTTCGAAGCGTGAACTCAGTCCGCAGTCGATGATGCCGGTGGGTCTGCTCGGCGCGCTTGAGGAACCCGAAGTCAGGGACCTGTTCCTCTACCTGCGCCAATCGAAGGCACCTTGATCACGGCCCTGATAGCGGCTCTTGCCGCTGGTCGGAGAAATTCCCGGAAAACGTCTGGGAGCATCCCGCCAGCATTTCTGGAGGGGTCGATTTTCACATAAGCTCTCAGATCGAACTTTCAACCAGGATGATGCTTTTCAAACAAAGCTCATGTCACTTAGGCTGCGGCCATGTCACCGATTTCCTTCAAGCCCCTTTACATGGAACGCGTCTGGGGCGGGCGCGAGCTGAAGACTGTGTTCGGTCGGACCTTGCCGGATGCGACCACTCCCTTCGGCGAGTCATGGGAGATCGTCGATCGCGATCCCGAACAGTCGGTCGTCGTCGGTGGTCCTTTGGAAGGAAAGACCCTGCACGAACTCTGGAGCCAGCATCGCGAGGAAATCTTCGGGGCCGGTTTGCCTGACTCCGAGCGCTTTCCAATCCTCATCAAGATCCTCGACGCCCGGGATGACCTTTCGATCCAGGTGCATCCGCCGGTCGCGAAGGCTGAAGCTCTCGGCGGCGAGCCCAAGACCGAGATGTGGTTCATTGCCGACGCGGCCCCCGAGGCGAAACTTTACGTCGGCCTGAAAAAGGGCGTGAGTCGCGGGGACTTCGAGGACGCCATCACCACCGGCACCGTGGAAGACTGCGTTCACGCGATTCACCCAAAGGCAGGCGAATCGATCTTCATTCCTTCGGGCCGACTGCACGCGATCGGCGCGGGCCTGCTCATCCATGAGATCCAGCAGAACTCGGACACGACCTATCGGGTCTTCGACTGGAACCGGGTCGGACTCGACGGCAAGCCGCGCGCCCTCCACGTCGCGGAGTCGCTGGCGAGCATCGACTTCGATGACTTCGAGCCAGGCATGGACGTCCCCAAAGGCGAGCTGCTGGCAGAGTGCGAGTATTTCAGGACCAGCCGCAGGCTCCTCGATGAGGGAGAAACCCTCGGCAATCCCCATCCGGAGCGTTTCAGCATCCTTGGCGTGGTGGAAGGTTCTCTGAAAAGCACGGATAGCCGGACCTTTTCGAAGGGAGCCTTTCTCCTGCTGCCGCGTGGAGTTGCGGCGCTCACGGCGTCAGAGGCGAGTGTGGTTTTGCAGATCGAGCTCCCCTCGCCTGCCCAAGCTTGAGTGTCTGCCCGCCGGTCGGAGGCCTTCGCGATTCAAGTCAGCGAAAGCCCCACACCCGGCCTTGCACGCGGCGGGAAAGCGCGGATACTCCGCCCGCCTCATGAATCGCATCGACTCCACGTTCGCCCGCCTCCGTTCCGAAGGAAAAAAGGCCTTTGTCGCCTATGTCGCCGCCGGTGATCCGGACTTCGACCGCTCGCTGGAGGTCATCAAGGGCCTTGCTGACGAAGGAGCCGATATCATCGAACTCGGCCTGCCCTTTTCCGATCCGCTCGCCGATGGCATCGTCAACCAGATGGCTGCCGACCGCGCGCTGAAGTCCGGCATGTCCACGCCGCGTTCGCTCGAACTCATCGCCCGCTTCCGCGAAACGCATCAGACGCCGATCGTCCTTTTCACCTACCTGAATCCGGTCTTCACCTACGGCTACGAAAAGTTCCACCACGATGCCGCTGCAGCAGGTGCGGATGGCATTCTGCTGTTGGATCTGCCGCCCGATGAAGCCGAACAGAACGCCGATCTGGCCATCGGCGCCGGATTGAAGCACATCCGCCTGATCGCCCCGACGACCCCGGCCGAGCGCGTGATCAAGCTCGCGAAAAGCTCCGAGGGCTTCATCTACGCCCTTTCCCGCACCGGCGTCACTGGTGGACACGTTGCGCCCTCCGCCAACATCGCCGCCCAGGTCGCCGCCATCAAGGCCCACACCGACACTCCGGTCTGCGTCGGCTTCGGCATCACCACCCCCGACCAGGCCCGCATGGTGGCGGAATCGGCCGATGGAGTAATCGTGGGCTCAGCCATCGTGAAACAGGTCGAACTGAATCCCGACCACGCCGCCAAGGCCGTCCGCGACTTCGCCGCCCCGCTCATTGCTGCGACGAAGTCGGTGCCTTGACAACTCAGTTGCTACCTGCGCCTTCAGCAAGCCCTCAACGCACGTCCTGATAAAGCTCGGCCAGTGAGATGGAAATGCCGACTTCCGGAAGGTCGAGGACGGCATCTGGTCCGGAAAGGGATTCACGGCGAAAGCCAGCGCCATCTCGTCGATGGAGCGTCAGAAAGGGCGACTCGGTTTCCGCGAGGATGTAGGTTTGCAAAGTCGGGATCGTGAGGTAGTCGCGGAACTTCTGGACTTCGTCATTGCGACGGGTGGTCGGGCTGAGGACTTCCAGGATCACGCTAGGGGAGTCGGTGAAGAGCGCGTCCCCCGGCACTGGCACGCAGATGATCATGCCGTCCGGATAGTAGAAAGCCTCCTCGCCGCCGCCAAGCGGGACATGGAGCTTGAAATCGCTGCCGGTGGGGAAACAGAGGTTTCCAGAGAGCTGTCTCTTTACCAGGTATGAAAAATTCCCCGCGATGCGCTGGTGGTTCAGAGTTCCGCCAGACATGGCGTAAACATTTCCGGCGACGTACTCATGACGGATTTCCGAGGCAAGTTCGCCCTGGAGATACTCGTCCTTGGAGATGCGATGGTGAGCGAGCGCCAATGCCATATGGAAACGGGTAGCGGAAAATCCCTGCGCCTGCAACCTCTCTAGCATCGACAAGAAATGGCTCCACCATTCGACGAAAATCTCAGCTGGGATTGACCACGGATAATTCGGATTTGCACGGATGAAGACTTGAGTGCTGGTTGGATTGGTCATTCTGTGGCGTGCCCCGGACAATCCGCCCTCTCAATAGCCCTGTTCTACCTTTCTGATCCGTGATCATCCTCTTCATCCGTGGTCAAACATCTCCCTCTTCTAGATGCTAAGCCCCTAGCGCAGACGCCCTGAACAGCACCATCTGCTGGCGACCGACGAGCGAAGACCCGATAAATGGGGTTGAGGATTCAACATCCCCCCGCCACCTTCTGCCGCGACCAAGCTCTTCTAAATCTTCCTCCGATCACCGATCACTTTCCACCTCTCCGCATGATCCTCCAATTCTACAAAATGAACGGTGCCGGCAACGACTTCATCGTTGTCGACAATCGCGATCTCTCGCTTTCCAACGAGCTCGACGGTGACACGATCGCCGCGCTCTGTGATCGCCATCGCGGCATCGGCGCGGACGGTCTGCTCGCGGTCGAACCCGCTGAGAACGGTGCCGATTTCAAGTTCCGCTACTACAATGCCGACGGCGGCGAGGCCGAAATGTGCGGCAATGGTGCCCGCTGCTTCGGTCGCTTCACCGCCCATCTCGGCGACGAGGTCCTTGATCGGGTGACGTTTGAAACGATCGCTGGCACCCTCGCGGCCGACATGGTTGGGGAGAATGTCCGCATCGCGATGTCGGAACCAAAGGACCTGAAGCTCGACACCGGGGTGAAGATCGAGGGGCTGGATGCCACCCTTTC
>JAIXPW010000239.1 GCA_027485995.1 Verrucomicrobiaceae bacterium | reverse complement strand
TCGCCGTCGAAGATGAGGATCTTGTTGTGGCTGGTGCGGCCGCTCAGGGTCTCCTTGTTGTTCTTGCTCGGGCCTTCGCAGAGGACCTGCTGGACGGTGCCGACGAGGGCGGCGTTCTTTTCAATCGCGAGGCGGTTGACGACTTCGAGCAGCCGCTGGTTGCGCTCCTCCTTCACAGCTTCGGTGAGCTGCTCGTCCATCTCGGCGGCGGGCGTGTTGCGGCGCGGCGAGTAGCGGAAGACGAAGGCGTTGTCGAACTGCAGGCGCTCGACGGTCGCAACCGTGGCGAGGAAGTCCTCTTCGGTTTCACCGGGGAAGCCGACGATGATGTCGGTGGTGATGGCGATGCCCGGGCGGGCGGACTTCATTTTTTCGCAGATCTCGATGAACTTGTCGTTCTTGTACGGACGACGCATCGCGCGCAAAATGCGGTCGCTGCCGCTCTGCATCGGGAAATGGATGTGCGAGCAGAGCTTCGGCAGGTAGGTGAAGGCGGCGACGAGGTCATCGCGATAACCGATCGGATGCGGTGAGGTGAAGCGGATGCGATCGATGCCTTCGACCTCGTGCACGGCTTCGAGCAACTGAACGAACGGCGATTTTCCATCCACCTTCGGAAACTCGGTGCGGCCGTAAAGGTTCACGATCTGCCCTAACAGGGTGACCTCACGCACGCCGCGATCGGCAAGACGCTTTACTTCGTTGACGATGTCGTCGATCGGCCGACCGCGTTCTTTTCCACGGGTGTCCGGGACGATGCAGAACGAGCAGCGCATGTTGCAGCCCTGCATGATCGAGACGAAGGACGTCGCCTCGAGGCCCTTCGGCGTGTGGTCGCGGATGGTGTTCTGCGAGCCTTCCTCCTCGGCGGTGTCGCAGACGTTCTGGCCGACAAGCGACCAGGTGGGATCGTCCATGCGAGCTTCGAGCCGGCGCTTCAGAATGCCGTCCACGTATTCGAAGACCTTATGATACTTCTGGGTGCCGACGACCACATCGAGGTGCGGGATCGTTTCAAAAAGCTCCTCACCACGCGACTGCGCCATGCAGCCCATGAAACCATAGACCACGTGCGAGCGGTCGCGGCGGTAGGCTCCGATGTTCCGCATTTTTCCGATGGCCTTCTGCTCGGCCTGATCGCGCACCGAGCAGGTGTTGATCAGGATGGCGTCGGCCTCGGTTTCATCGGGCGTGACCGTGTAGCCGCCGTTGATGAACATCTGCGAAACCTGTTCGGAATCGCGTTCGTTCATCTGGCAGCCGTACGTGCGGATGTGGACCTTGGGCATGGTGTGGAGACCGAAGGGTGACTCCGGGCGGCGGACGCTACCGGGGCGGCGGGCGGGTTTCAAGGCAGGAGAGGGAAATGAGGAATGACGAAGTGAAGAGGCTCCCTTGCAGATCGGGCATTCTGCGGTATCGGGACGGGATCATGCGACTCCTTGCCTTGCTTTCGCTCGCCCTGCTGCCGTCCTGCGCCCGCCTGGAGGTTCCGGGAAAGGCGGAGGTAGTAGGAGATTCCGCCGCTGCCAGTCGGCTGCTTTCCCACTCGGCAAGGACCAGCGGCGATCCTTGGTCGAGGTATGGGAAGGTCGAGGTTTCTTATTCGGGTGAGTGGTCGGGCATCGCGAAGAAGGTCCAGCCGGTGCTTGTGGATCCGAATTTCCGGAAGTCCTCGGTCGAGCTTTATGAGCCCCGCAGCTCACGCGTCAGACAGGTCCACACTGGACCCGGCGGGACGAAGGTCGTGCTGCGGACACCGAAGTCCACCAAGGTCAGCTACGGCGGAGTCGAGAGCCGGGACTCCGAGGTGAAGGCCTCATCCGCCTTGGTGGCCGATGCCTACACGGCCTTCCTCTTCGGTCCCTCGTATCTGAAAACCCGCGCCAGCTCGCTTGGCGTGGTGGCTCCGCGAACGGTCGGCGATGAACTCTGTGACGGCGTGCAGGGGAGCTTGAAGCCGGGCATTGGCGAATCGACGGAGGATCATTTCATCGTCTGGATCGGTCGCGACTCCGGCCTGATGAAGCAATTCCAGTTCACCATCGATGGCCTCGAAAGCACGCGCGGCGCGGACGTGGAGGTCACCTTTTCCGAACACTGGAAAGCCTGCGACGGGACCGTCTGGCCACGTCACTTCGTCGAACACATCGTCCGGCCGATCCCGGTGAAGGCTCACGACTGGCGGATGCTTTCGTTGAAAAGCAGCCGGTGATGGCGACCTTGGTCGGGAGCCAGGGCCAGACGAACGGGAATTCTCAAGCCAGCTTCAGACGCTCGTCCTCGGCCAGCTTGGTGTTGAGTTCAGGCCATCCGCCATCGACCTGCATGTTGAAGCAGTAGAGGTAAAGCGTGACCAACTTGGAGTCGAAGCCCCCTTCAAGCAGGCGGTCGATCGTGGAGGCGAGGCGCTCCGGATCGAGCTTTTTCGGCAGATCGCCGACCACCGAGCCCTTGCCGTCGTGGGCGATGCCCATGCCGTCGCAGAACGCGGCCAGCAGCATCTGGTTTCCGGCCATCAGCCAGGCCTGGAGCAGGTGCTCGCCGATGGTGTCGCAACCGCGGAGCTGGAGGGTCTTGGCGATCCAGGCGTATTGGTCGGCCATCGACTTCTTCTCGACGAAGACCGGGCGCAGCTTGCGGTTCTGCGCAAGCGTGGCGACCGCGGAGCGATAGACGTTGCGGTCATTGGCGCGGAACCAATTGAGCATCTGGGTCACCAGGGCGGGATCGACGGCGGAGTAAAGTTCGTGGGCTTTCACAGGAAAAATTTCGGGGCCGACAGTCAAGACAGCCCGTTTCCCCGTGGCAAGGGCGGAAAATCAGCGGGGCGGGAATTACCAGGAAGCCCCGCCCCTCCAGATGTTCAATCCTTGCCGGCATTTCCAGATTCACGGCGCAACGCATGATGCACCATGATCGCCGCATAGGCATCGTTGGCCGCGTATAGAAGCTGACGGTCGGAGAGCTGCTTCGCCGCCCAGTTCGAGGTGGTCATCGCCTTGGATTTCAGCAGTCGCCGCTCGAAAAGCATCGCGATGGCGGACTTCGCCCCGACGGCATTGCGGAACCCGAGCTGCTTGAACTCGCGGTCGAGGTCGATGATCGAGCTCGGTCGGATGTTGAAGCGCTCGGAGATCTGGTGGAGGTCGCCGCGCAGGCCGAAGCCGATCTTCACCAGCTCCGGGGATTTCAGCAGGGTCATGATTGCCGGATGGCTTTCCTCGACGTGCGACTGGAAGATGAAGGCTTTTTCAGTCGTGGAGAACTGAAGCACGTGTGGACCTTCGGATTTCTGGCCCTTGTGGAAGGTCGGCTTCGACTCGGTATCAAACCCCACCTCTCGCACGGCCAGCAGTTCGTCCACCGCCAGTCCGGCCTGACGCTCGTTGGTTACCACATAAATCCGCTCCAGCTCCAGTCCCTCGAAGGGTTCCAATTCCGCGATCTCCTCCTTGCTGGGCGTCGTTTTCGGGTCGGTCATTCTTGATGGATCTACTGCGAGGGCTTTCCCCGCTGGATGGATGTTCCTCCGGTCAGATGTCGGGATCAAGCCTTGGTCTGAGGGATGGAGGGATTTCAGTGCCGTCTTGCAGATTCCCTCGTCCAGTCCATGCTTCCGGTCATGCCTCACAAGGTTGAAATGTGGCGGACCCTCCGCTGGATCGGGATCGCCTTGCTGCTGATCGGCGCGCTTTATCTCCTCGTGCTGCGGCCGATGGAGCATTTCATCAGCGGCACTGCCAATCGTCTGGAAAAGGGGCTCGACCGGGTGCTTGGCGCGATCACCAACTCCGACACCCGCATCGTCGAGGGTCGGGCGGAGATCGTGGAAACAACCGAGATTTCCGAGCTTTCGCTGCTGGAGATGAAGATGAGCGCCACCCGTGCCTTCGAGAACGAGGGCTACCTTCTCAAGTATCTCCCAGCGGGCACCAAGAAGCTCATCGTCCGCGGTCATTACCAGGTGAAGGCCGGCTATCGGCTCAAGCCCGGCATCTCGCTGCGGGTGGAGAAAGGGCAGCCGATCGCGAAGTTTCCGAAGCCCGACATCCTTTCCGTCGAGCTCACCGACTTCGAGATTCTGAACGAGGAGGACGGCTGGCTCAACAAGGTCACTGCCGAGGATCGGGCTGCCGTGCTGCGTGAGTTGCGCGAGCAGATGCGGCAGGAGGCGATCAAGAGCGGCATCCTCGACACCGCCAGCTCCAGCCTGCGCACCCGGCTACGGGACCTGCTGGGCGTCGAGTCGGTGCGGATCGAGGAGGACCTGCCTTGACAGGAAACCGATTCGCAGGCGGCTGATGACTTGCAAGCGTCGGCGGGATAGGCGATGGCTCATGGGCGTCCGGCAGATTTTCCCGGGCATCTCCTGATCCCATGAAACCGATCCTTCTCCTGCTTTCGTTCTGCCTTGTTTCGTCGTTCCAGCTCCATGGCGAAGAGCCCGCGCCTGCTCCGGCGGCCCCGGTCGTCGCCAAGGTGATCGACTCCACCAACGCCGAGGAGCTGAAGGCCAGCGTCAACCAGACCGTCACCGTCAAGGGCAAGGTGGTGAAGGCCACCGACTGGGATGGACGCGGAAATCCGGAGAAGGGCATCAATTTCATCAACCTTGCTGGCGACCAGTTCACCCTGCTGGTCTTCGCCAGCGACTATGGCAAGTTCAGCGCCCGCCCAGCAGAGCTTTACAAGGACAAGACCATCGAGGTCACCGGCAAGCTGGAGCTGCGCAAGGAGAAGCTGCAAATCAAGGCCACCGGGCCGGAGCAGATCAAGATCGTCGAGGAGCCCGCCGCACCCAAGGCGCCTGAAACCCCGGCTCCTGCCGAGCCGAAGGACAAGTGATGCCTTTCGCAAGCTTCCTCGCCGCCTCTGCGGCGGACGTTTCGCCCCTCTTCGCCCTGCTGAGCCTCGTGCTCATTCTGGCGGTGCTGGTCTCCCTGGTGCTGATCCGTTTCCGGCAGAGTCTCCTCGTCGGCTATCTGCTCTGCGGCGTGGTGATCGCCAACGCCGGCCTGATGCCCTTCGCCGGCGGCTCCGAAGCGGACGCAGTGATCACCCACCTCGCGGAAATCGGGGTGATCCTGCTGATGTTCACCCTCGGGATCGAGTTCTCGCTTGGCGAGCTTTCCCACCTCTGGCGAATGGCCCTCCTCGGCGGCGGCCTCCAGGTGCTGCTCACCTCGGCCGTCACCGTCGCCGCCGCCCTTGCCCTCGGCTTTCACGCCGCCGAAGCCACCGTGCTCGCGGTGGCCGTGGCCCTGAGCTCCACCGCCGTGGCGATGAAATCCTTCCAGGACCTTGGCCAGCCAAACAACCCCGCCGCCCGCGCCGCCCTCTCAGTGGCGCTTTTTCAAGACCTGCTGGTGATCGTTTTCATCCTGATCCTGCCCGCCATTTTTGGGAAGAGTGAGGGCTCGGTGATCATGGGCATCGGCTGGGCGATCCTGAAAGGCCTGCTGTTTCTCGGTGGGGCGCTCATTCTCGGCCGCTATGGCATCACGCCCCTGCTGCATGCGGTCGCCCGGACCCGAAGCCGCGAGCTGTTCACACTGACCGTTGTGGCTCTGTGCTCGGGAGTCGCCCTCGCCGGTGGCGCGCTTGATCTCTCTCTCGCCCTCGGTGCCTTCGCAGCCGGACTTGTGGTCAGTGAGTCGATCTACAGCCATCGGATCATGGCCGACATCCTTCCCTTCAAGGACCTTTTCCTTGCCATCTTCTTCATCTCCGTCGGACTTCAGATCGAACTCTCCGTCGTCGTGGCCGAGTGGTCGAAGGTGCTCATCGGCTGTGTGCTGATCTTCGCGCTGAAAGGCGGCGTGGTCTTCGGCATCACCCGTCTGATGAAACTGCCTCTTCGGCCCGCCCTGCTCACCGCCGCCTCGCTCGCCAGCACCGGCGAGTTTTCCCTGGTCCTCATGGGAAAGGCCGGAGATTACCACCAGTTTGATCCCGCCCTGATCCAGCTGCTCCTGATCTGCAGCGCTGTGACGATGGGCCTGGTGCCGACCCTGATGCGGGCAAGTGGTCCCATCGGAAGCACGCTTGAGAAACGTGGCTGGTTCTCCTCCAGAAGGCCGGCTTCCGAAGCACTTGCTCCCACCAAGGCCATCAAGGAACTCGCCGACCACGCCGTCATCTGCGGCTACGGACCTGTCGGCCGCGCCCTCAATGAAGCCTTGAAACGCTGCGGGGTCGATACCCTCGTCATGGAGTTGAACTCCGACACCGTCCGGCAACTCAAGAAGGAAGGGCAGCTTGTCCTCTTCGCCGATGCCACCCATCCGGAGGCCCTCGACCTCGCCGGGATCGGTCGGGCCCGCCTCGTAGCCTTCACTTTCCCCGCCGTGGACATGACCTGTCAGGCGGTGCCACTCGTGCGTGAAAGGAATCCCGGCATCATCCTTTTCGGTCGCGCCAAATATCCGGCGGAGATCGAACGGCTCCGCGCCCTCGACGTTGAAACCATCCACGACGAACGCGAAAGCGCCGTGGCCATGGTCCGGCAGGCGATGCGCTCCTACGAGCGGGCGGACATCGACCCCGAGGAAGTCGTGAGAAGCATCATGGCCGCAGGCTGAGGTCACCGCCACCAAGCACCCACGATCCCAACTGGCTTCAGTAGTCAGGGCCACCTGGGCTGCGCTGCTCTGCGGCCACAACGACAAATGGGATGATCACACCAGGTCTCTCGGTGCAAATCGTTGTGGAGAACTCTGGCTCGAGGTTCCATTTTCTACCTAGAGAGATACATGGGGACAGACATTTTGTAGAGAATCCTCTCGCCTTGGAGGTTTGGGGCTCTAAGGTTCGGCCATGAGGCGTTCACGCTGGCTCGCTCCCTGGAAGGACTCGCTGGAGAAACCGGCGATCTACCACTGCATTTCCCGCGTGGTGGACAGGCGCTTCGTCCTTG
>JAIXPW010000248.1 GCA_027485995.1 Verrucomicrobiaceae bacterium | reverse complement strand
CTCGTTCCCGGCTTGCCAGAGGGCGTTTCGTGATTACGCTCCCGGCCCCGCATGAAAATCTGGCTCGACGGCGAATTGGTGGACAAGTCACAGGCGAAAATCTCCGTGTTCGATCACGGAGTCCTCTACGGTGACGGTGTCTTTGAAGGAATCCGCGCCTACAATGGCCGCGTCTTCCGTCTGGAGGAACACATCCGCCGGCTGTTCGACTCCGCCAAGGCGATCCTGCTGAACATTCCCTACACCCAGGAAGAAGTCATCCAGTTCACGGTCGACACCGTGGCGGCGAACGATCTCAAGGACGGCTACATCCGCCTCGTGGTGACCCGCGGCGACGGCGAGTTGGGCCTGAATCCCTACCTCTGCCCGAAGGCGAGCATGTTCATCATTGCCTCGACCATCAAACTCTACCCCGAGGAGCACTACACCAACGGCCTCGCGCTGATCACCTGTTCGACCCGTCGTCCCGCTCCGGGCGCGATGATGCCGCAGGTGAAGTCGCTGAACTACCTCAACAACATCATGGCAAAGGTCGAGGCGATCCAGTCGAACGCCCTCGAAGCCATCATGCTCAACGAGCAGGGTTACGTGGCCGAGTGCACCGGCGACAACCTCTTCATCCTGAAAAACGGCGTGCTCATCACCCCGCTGATCTCGGATGGCGCGCTCGACGGCATCACGCGTTCGGTCATCCTCCAGCTCGCCGATCGTCTTGGCGTCCCGGTGAAGGAGCAGTCAATGACCCGCTATGACATCTTCGTGGCCGATGAATGCTTCCTGACCGGCACCGCCGCCGAAGTGATTCCGGTGATTTCACTGGACCGCCGCATCATCGGCGATGGCAAGCCCGGCCCGCAGACGCTGCGCTTCATCGAGGCCTTCCGCGAGGAGGCGAACAGCACGGGAACGCCGATTGTCTGAGCGGGCGGTTCCTTGACAGTTGTGGGATTGGGTGATGGGCTGATCTCCGATGAAGGGGATTTCCTCGACTCCACTCGTGTTGTTGGTGGCCATCGGACTGGCCGCAACGGCGGGCTATTGGTTCGGAAACATTCCTCGAAAGAAGGCCGCTGATGAGAATGAGCGGGTGATGTCCGCTCGGGCACGAGGCGAGGAGGTGGTGAATGCGCGTCGTCTGTCACCGGTCAATGTGGTCCGTGAAACGATCAAGGGTTCACTGGATGATCACGAGCAATGGCGCCAGGTCCGAGGGTTTACTGAGGACGAGGTCAAGGCGGCGATTGGGGAGCTGGGTAGTCCGTCACGGATGATGAGTCTCCGCCACAATTTATCTGCGATGCTCTTTTCCCGCTGGGCTGAGATTGATCCGGTGGCCGCAAATGAGGCGGCGAGAGAGTTCTTTCCGAATCAGTTTTCCTATGAGCGACGGGCAGTGATCGCGGCATGGATCAAGCAGGGCGGGGGTGTGGCGGCGTGGAACGCTGTGCAAGGGGATGGTGGCATCTGGGACTGCACCCGCACCGTTTCCGGAGAGGTTGCCGACATGCTGGTGGCCAGCTATTCCAATCTCGATGACGCTTCAGCTTTCAAGGAAGTGTTGCAAATGAATGATGAGAACTGCGATATGGCAGACATCCTTTGCAGGGCACGTGCCAAAAAGGCTTATGCAACCCCTGAGTCAAGGGCAGCATTTTTGGCTGCTGCTGCGAAGCATCCAGATGAGTATGTCATCAATACCGCTCGAGAGTATCTTTTCCGTGAGTGGGCGCAGAGGGATCCCAAAGCCGCGCTCGCTGGTGTGATGGAGTTGCCAATTTCAGAGGAAAAGCGGGAAAGTCTGCGGGACGACGTTCGCAGGGAGGCGAGGACGATGGAACCGGCTGCTGCAGAGAACCCATGAATCGTCGTAAGTTCATTCCGGGAATGATCTTCCTCTTCGGGATCGCCTTGGCTTTCTTCGGCGGCTTTCTTGCGGCTAGGAATTCGCAGGATGACGGGCAAAGTGGCCGCAACGATCTCAAGCAAAGCATCCAATTGAGATCTGAAAAGGCAACCAGCCCGGATGAAAGCCGACAGATCCTTTCTGGGGATGCGTGGAAGGACGCAAAAGGGCTGCTCATGAAGCGTTGGGAGTCATCACCAGGAGTTTTGGTCGATTTTGATCTTCGAGAGGAAACACGGCGCCTGCTGGAGAAGGTTTCCAATGAAGATCTTGAGGTTTGGTTGAGGGAGCTTCGCTCGGACGAAATGGAAGACAGTGATTGGGACATTCAACTGCAGATGCACGAGATGGTTCTGATGGTGCTCGCTCCTCGGGCTGGTGGAAGCTTGATCCGGTCCTTGGCTGAACATCGAGAGGAAGGGAAAGAGGAAGATTTGGAAGGGGCGATGGAATATTGGATCACGCACGATCCTTCAGCCGTTCTGACCTGGCTGGATGGCGAGGTGCCGGAACCGATCAAGGAAAGCCTCGACTCCTATCGCGAGGATGCCCTTGAAGAACTCGCAGCAAAGAACCCGATCGAATTTGAGGCGCGTCTGGCTCAGGTGGATCAGGAGACCCGTGAAAGCCTTCTGCGTGACTTCGCTTACCGGAGGGCAAATGCTGATCAACGTGCCGAAATCTTGGAGCGCGCGACAAGGTCGCCGCACGGAGACGCAATGGCCTTGTGGGAGGGTTTGATCAAGGCCGAGGTTGAAGTGAATCCGCAGCTAGCACTGGCAACTCTGTCGGAACTAAAAGTTTCCGACTCAGATCGTGCCGATCTGGACGACGGGCTTCTTTGGTGGTCACTAAGGAGGGATCCTTACCTCAGCCTCTGCTTGGCAGATGAGGATCGTTCCGGAATCATGCAGGGATGGTATGAGCGAAATTTTGATCGAGAGGTTCCGTTTGGGGTGTTGGAGACGTTTGAAGAATGGTGTCAGGGGCAGACCGGGTACGCTAAGCAATGGGTCACCAACCTGCCATCAGGGCCGCATTTTGACACCTTCGCGCGATCGCTGATCAGAAAATCGGCAGGAAAGCATGAACTGGATTATCCGGCGGCTGCGGGCATGGCTGCAAAGATCGGCGACCCAGACTTACGAAGAGAGGTACAGGAAAAGCTGAAGAAATCCTGGCAGTCCGAGGATGCGGCCGCCGCGACGGCGTGGGAGCAGACCCTGCCTGCCACCGACCGGGAGCGCTTGAAGCAGGAGCCTTGTGGGTCGGGAAAGCTGGGTTTCTCTCCCCACTAGATTCCCCGAAGATCCCGCTGATCCAGGGTCCTGCGAAAAACACGGCCCAGCGCGAAGTTTTCATTTCGCAACGTGCGGATGGGGTTCTAGGTTTGCTCACGAATGGTCTGCGACTTCTGCGCTAAAAAAGCTTCCGTGTTCCTCACCCAACTGGTGGAGGGTCAGATGAAAAAAGTCTGCCTCTGCGAGTCGTGCGCGAAGGAGCGTGGAGTGACGGACCCGACCGGGTTTTCCCTGGCCGACATGCTGCTGACGGGCCTGCCCGGGACCAAGGAAGTCATTTCCCAAGCGGTGACGCCTCCGGTGGCGGCCGTGGGAAAACAATGCCCGACCTGCGGATTCACGCTGGAGGACCTGCGTCGCGTCCGACGTTTCGGCTGCAGCGAGTGCTACAAGACCTTCCACGACGAACTGACCACCATCCTGCGCGGCATGCACAAGGGCAGCAGCCATGTTGGCAAGGTGCCGAAGGGACTGATGGAGCAACAGGTGCTCGACCAGCGACTCGAAGAACTCCGCTCGCGTTTGGAGCAGGCGGTGGTATCCGAAAATTATGAGGAAGCGGCCGGACTTCGCGATGAGATCCGCCAGATCGAAATTCACGCCGGAATCCTTGGCTGATGGCATGCCGAATGCCTTTCCATCTCAACCCTCAGCATTTCCCAAAACCCGCATGATGCGATTCTCCACGTTGATCAAGCACCCCGCCGATTGGATGACCGGCGTGAATGCTGACAACCGCGTCGTTCTGACTTCGCGCATCCGTCTGGCCCGCAATCTCCGGGGCGAGGCCTTTCCTGGCTGGGCCACCCGTGAGCAACGCGCCGCCGCGCTCGCTGTGATGCGTCCGGCGGTCGAGGAACTGGCTCCGATGAAGGACGGTTTTTCCCAGGAACTGGGCGACCTCAACTCGGTGCAGAAGCAGGTCCTGGTCGAGCGTCATCTCATTTCTCGCGAACACGCCGCCCGTGGCGATGGCTCGGCGGCGGTGATCGAGCGACGCCAGATGTTCAGCCTGATGCTGAACGAGGAGGACCACCTCCGCATGCAGGCAATTCGTCCCGGTCTGGAGCTGCGCAGTGCCTTCGAGGCGCTTTCCTCCCTCGATGACGAGCTGGCGAAAACGCTGCCCTTCGCCTTCGATCCGAAGCTCGGTTACCTCACCACCTGCCCAACCAATCTCGGCACCGGTCTGCGAGCCTCGGCGATGCTTCATCTTCCGGGCCTGGTCCTCAGCGATCAGATCGGCCAGGTGCTGCAGGCGGTAAACAAGATTGGGCTCGCGGTGCGTGGTCTCTACGGCGAAGGCACCGAGTCGCTCGGCAATCTTTACCAGATCTCCAACCAGTCGACGCTCGGCGAAAGCGAGGACACGATCATCCGCCGCCTCGAGCGCGTGATTTCCCAGGTCGCCCAGCACGAACGGAATGCCCGCGAGAAACTGCTGGAAGACGATCCGGACATGGTGGCCGACAAGATCGGTCGCGCCTATGGGGTGCTGCGCCACGCCTACATCATCGATTCCAAGGAGGCGCTCAACCACGTCTCGCTGCTCCGCCTCGGCTCCGATCTCGGATTCTTTCCAGATGAAATCATGCGGCTCTGCGATGTCCTGCTGATGGACATCCAGCCCGCCCACCTCCAGCTCCACAGCGGGCGCAAACTTTCACCCGAGGAGCGCGATGCCATTCGCGCGGAAATCAT
>JAIXPW010000195.1 GCA_027485995.1 Verrucomicrobiaceae bacterium | reverse complement strand
CTCCAGCCGCCGCCTGACAGGCCTGACGCGACCGTGGCCAAGCCGCTACCGGCTGGATCGGAATCACCCTCCTGCCTCATGCCGATCCCGTGAAGCGGCCTTTTCGTCCGATTGGGGGTTGACTTCTCACCCCTTGGCCCAAAAATTTTCGTGGCCAATACATCCCATTGCATTCCAACGGTTTCCGAAGAGTTCTTCAAGCCTCTTTTCCCGCATCTTGAAGCCTCCCCGCATCGCCGGCATTGTCCCGCGATCCCCGACGGACGCTGGCTGGAACTCGGCATCACCCGCGTTCTCGGCGACCATCCCAGCGGACGCTCCTTTCTCCAACAAGCCCTCGGCCTGGGCCGCGAGATCCCGACCTGCCAGCACTTCTTCGAGTCCCTCAAAAGCAAGCGCCGCCTGCGCCTTTGCCGCGACGCCTCCGCGCGACTCTTCCAACACGCGGGCTCCCTGCTGCCCGATCCCCTCGACGGCATCCGCGACCTCGCCAACTTCGAAGTCCTCGCCGGCGACGGACACTGGATCGAACATGCCAGCCACGACCCGCTCAAACGCTCCAACAAGGGCGAGGAGACCTACTACCCCGTCGGCCACTTCTACCTGCTCGACCTGCGCCGCCACACGCTGCGCCATCTCGCCCTTTGCGACCAGGTCAACCGCCGCAAGGAACACGACATGCGCGCCATGAAGCGCTCCGGCGCGGCAGGTATCCGCGAAGGGATCCCCATCGGGAAGAAGACCATCCTCGTCTGGGATCCGGCGGGGATCGACTTCAGGCTCTGGCACGACCTCAAACACGGACACGGCATCTACTTCATCAGCCGCACCAAGGAGAACCTCTCGGTCATCCGCTGCGGCGACCTCGGCTGGGATCGCGCCGATCCGGTCAACCGCGGGGTGGAGCGCGACGAACAAATCGGCACCGCCACCAACGGAGTCATGCTGCGCCGCGTCACCTACGCCGATCCCGACAGCGGCAAGACCTACGAGTTCCTCACAAACGAGATCACCCTGCGGCCCGGCGTCATCGCCCTGCTCTACCGGATGCGCTGGGACATCGAGAAGGTCTTCGACGAACTCAAAAACAAGCTCCACCAGACCAAAGCCTGGGCGAAAAGTGCGACGGCCAAGGAAATGCAGGCCCAGTTTATATGTGCGGCCCACAATCTGATGCGCCTGCTGGAAGACCGGCTTGCAAGGGAGGGGATCGGCAACGCCGCCGAGATCAAGCGACGGGCCGAAAGGCCGGGCTGCCTACCCGCCGGCGATGGGGCCGCCCCGTCGCCATCCCGTTGGGCGGACTGTCTCCGTGAATGGCTCCAGCGCTTCACCCAGCGCGGCGTGAAGTTCATCCGGTGGTTGCGCGCCCAGCTGCTGGTCCCGTGCCCGTGGGACGACGCCTGTGCCCGCTTGCGCCTGATCTACGCGAGATGTTAGACCTCAACTTTGGACGCCGTTCTGGAAAGTCCAAAAGAAGGCCGCAGCGAATCGATCCGCTGCGGCCTTTGGAGAAGTCTGATGACCGAAGGGATCAGCCGAGCACCTTGAGCTTCTTGATGCCGTAGATGGCGTCGTCGCCCAATTCCTCTTCGATGCGGAGGAGCTGGTTGTACTTTGCGATCCGGTCGGAGCGGCTCATCGATCCGGTCTTGATCTGACCGCAGTTCGTGGCGACGGCAAGGTCGGCGATCGTGCTGTCCTCGGTCTCGCCGGAACGGTGAGAAAGGACGGCTGTATAGCTGTTCTCCTGAGCGAGTTCGACGGCATCGAAGGTCTCGGTGAGCGAACCGATCTGGTTCACCTTGACGAGGATCGAGTTGGCCACGCCCTGCTTGATGCCCTTCGAGAGGAAGTCGACGTTGGTGACGAAGAGGTCGTCGCCGACGAGCTGGGTCTTGGCACCAAGCTTGTCGGTGAGGATCTTCCAGCCGTCCCAGTCATTCTCGGCGCAGCCGTCTTCGATCGAGATGATCGGGTAGCGCTTCTGGAGGTCGGCATAGAAATCGACGAGCTCGGCGGCGGATTTGACGGACTTGTCGGACTTCTTGAAGACGTAGGCGTTCTGCTTGGCGTCGAAGAACTCGGAAGAGGCAACGTCGAGGGCGAATGCGATGTCCTCACCGACCTTGTAGCCGGCAGCTTCGATGGCCTGGCAAAGGACCTGCATCGCGTGCTCGGCGCTCTTCAGCGTCGGGGCGAATCCCCCTTCGTCACCGACGGCAGTGGAAAGGCCGAGGTCATGGAGGACCTTCTTGAGTGAGTGGAAGACTTCGGCACCGTAGCGGATGGACTCGCGGAAGGTCGGCGCGCCGATCGGCACGATCATGAACTCCTGGAAATCGATCGGGGCGTCCGAGTGGGCACCGCCGTTGATGACATTCATCATCGGTACGGGCAGGACCTTGGCGTTCGGGCCGCCGAGATACTTGTAGAGCGGCTGGCCGAGCTGCTGCGCGGCGGCCTTGGCCACGGCGAGCGACACGCCAAGGATGGCATTGGCGCCGATTTCCTTCTTGGTCAAGGTTCCGTCGATGGCGAGCATCGCCTTGTCGATGGCCGATTGCTCGGTGGCATCGAAGCCAAGGAGAGCGGGAGCGAGGCGGGAGTTGACGTTTTCAACTGCCTTGAGAACGCCCTTGCCGAGGTAGCGGGCCTTGTCGCCGTCGCGGAGCTCGACAGCTTCGTGCTCGCCGGTGGAGGCACCGCTGGGGACAGCGGCGCGGCCGACGGCACCGCCGTCAAGGTGAACATCAACTTCGACGGTGGGATTGCCACGAGAGTCAATGACTTCGCGGCCGCGGATTTCAACGATGGTGGTGTAGTCCATATTTAAGAAAATTCGAAATTCTAAGCACTAAACTCGAAACGGAAGACTGGGCTTGATGGATCGGATTTCGGGCTCTTGAAGACTGGGATGATGTGGGAAATTCAAAACTCTATCCGGAGCACTCTTCTCTTCGTTTCGTGCTTAGAATTTAGAATTTAGAATTTCCCATCAGGGGTTGTAGGGTTTGATCGCGAGAAGCGTCAGAGTCTGGCGACCGTCGGTGGCGGGGTCATGGGCCTCGACGGTTTCACCGACCTTGCGGCCGAGGAAGGCTGCTCCGAGCTCGGAGAGGTAGGAAAGGTGGCCTTTTTCCGGATCCGAATCCCAGGCACCGAGGAGGTAGTAGGTCGATTCCTTGCCCTCGGCATTTGCGACGGTGAGGATCGTGCCGATGTTGGCGAAGGAGGCATCCGCGCCCTTGAAGTCGGTGCCTCGGGCACGGTTCACTTCCTTCTGCAGCTCGGTCTTGCGGTTGTTGAGATACTTCTGGTGGTCCTTGGCGGACTTGTATTCGAAGTTCTCGCTAAGGTCGCCGGATTCGCGCGCCACCGAGATGTCACGGGTGTTTTGAGGGATGCGGTTGCGGATGATGTCGTCGAGTTCAGCCTTCTTCCGTTCCAAGCTGTCCCAGGAAACGAGGAGCTCCTCCTCACGCTTCGAGGACTCGCCGGAAACGAGTTCGCCGGTCTCTGGCTTCGCCTTGATGACACGTGCCATCAGTGACTTTTTCTCAAGCTCGCCGAAGACCGCACACTCCAGCATGCGGCGGGCGAAGTTGCGGGCCTCGTTGACGTCCATGATGCTGACCAAGTCGCTGAGCAGCTTCTTGTCCTCGGTGAGGAGGGTCTGGAGGCGAGAGGTTTTGCGGGGACCGTCGGCGAGGTGGTCGTTCTCGAGGAGATTGAGGATCGAGGCACCGACTTCCGGGCTGAAGACATCCTGCGAGGCATTCGAACGCTCGCGGCAGATCCAGATCAGCGCGTCCGGCCCAAGTGCACGGCGGGCGATCGCCGAACGGAGGTGGATGGAAAGGGCGGGGATCTCGTTGCGCTCGACGAGGAGGCGGGCGATTTCCGTCACGCCACGGGCCCCGACGCGGTCGAAGACCTGGACGATTCGCTCCAGCCACCCATCTCCAAAGGCGGCAGGAAAGGCTTCGTAGATGGTGCGCTGGCGGATCGAGGGAAGCTGGCCGATTTCATCCGCGAGGCGCTGGGCCTCCACGGTCTGGAGCATGTCGGAGATCCGCACCGCAGTGGGATCAAGCTCGAGGGCCTTGCAGTTGCCAATCACCTCGTCGCGAGCGGCGAGGAGCTGAAGCGACTGACCGAGCTGGACGCGGGCGGACTTGCGGACGCCTTCGTCGATGTCGCTGACGAGCTTCTTGAGGGCGTCAAGGTCGGCGTCAAACGCGCGGATGTCGGCGGCGATGGACTCGAGCGCCTTGATCATGCCCTTCAGGTCGCGGGCGGCCTCGAAATCGGCCACCATCGCCTGGGCGGGGGTACGGTCGCCATCACGGAGCATCAGGGCTTCGGTCCGCTTCTGCGGGACGACCACCCGGCGGCTTTCGCGCAGGGCCTTTTTGGCATTGTCCCACCACTTGCGGAAATCGTCAGCGGAGATCACCGCGCCGGAAAGTTCCTTTTCAAGGGCGTCACCGGTCATCGAGCCTCCGTGGCTTTCAAGAAGGTGAACGACCAGTTCGACCGGGTCCTTTTTCGCAAGTGCGCGGAGTTCTTCGAGCTGCTCCACCTTCTTCGCGCGGAAATCATCCGCCGGGATCCACTCGGTCTTTTGAATCGCGAATTGCAGTTCCATCGTCTGGGCGGCGGACCGCTCGAAATCGATGGTAACCTTTTTGCTGGGAAGATCCCAGTCGATCACCTTACCAGCGCCCCAGGATTTGTGAAGACAGAAACTCCCGGGAGAAAGTTGGGTCAATCGCTCACCTACCGGCTTGGGAATGCGTCCAGCTTCAACCAAACGTGCCACATCAGAATGCATGACGCAAAAGATGGGAAGCAGCCGGACAAAACGCAAGGCATTCCAAGGTTAAATGCCTTTTGCTCCCGAATCAGCGGCAATTCCGCCCCAAATCAACGGACTCCTGAAGGAACCGGCACAACGCGCGGCCGGGGTGGGCGGACGCTTTCGATCTTTCCTTCGAGGACGTTGTCGAGCTGCTTGCGGACGACGCATACTTTTCTTCGCCAGGCCTCGGGAACGGCGGCGGTGTCTCCGTTCGCGGGCAGGTTGCCATTGAAAACCAGGGCCTCCGCCGCGTCGCGGATTTCCAGTTCGTATCCGTCTCCATCGGGATTGCGCTTCAGCAGGACCTTCCCGGCATCGGTGACGAGGCTGGCCGTCCGGTTCTCGGGGTTGGCCGAGTACCAACGAGGTCCTTCTCCCGGAATCAGGGCACCGCTGAGTTCCGGCCCCAGGCTGAGTGGACGGTTCAGAGGGGCCGAACCGAGGGTCATCGCGACCTCCATGGCACGTCCACTGCGAAACACAGCGAGTTTCACCACCTCTCCGGGCTTTTTCAGTCGGAGCAGGGTGGCGAGCTGGGCCTCGTTGACGAGGAGTTGGTCACCGAATTTCCAGACCACATCCAGCGGCTGCAGGCCACAGGATTCCGCCGGGCCTTTGGCATCGACGGTCTGGATGACGAATCCAATGCCCGCCGGCAATTCCGGAAGGTGGGCGCGGGTGGCCTCATCGGGCTTTGCGACCCGGCAACCGAGCCAGGGAGGTCCCTCCACCAGCTTCTTCGGCTGGACCAGCGGCGGGTCTGCCGATGGCGCGACCTGATCGGCCTGCAAACCCGGAAGAAGCAGGACGGAAAGGGCGATGTAGGGGAACACTTTCATCATCAGAAGTCGCTGACAGGCATGAGCAGGATCTCATCCCTGGGTTCGGAGATCTTGACCGTGTAACCGGTCTCCTCGTCGCGGACCACATCTTCACTGACCATCCGCAGCCGGACGGCCTGCATGGCCGAGCCATCGGGATCGGCGACCCATCCCTCGTCGGACATCGATTCCACCCGCTCGGATTTTTCAACCAGGAAGGCCCCCAGTGAGGCCACATCCGACCGTACTTGGGGCGAGGAAACGATTTCCGCACCGCTCTTGAGAAGGCCAGGGAGGGTCACCATGGCGGCAATTGCAGCCGCGATGCCGACGCCGATCACGGGTCGTTTCCAATCCCGGACGCGGACGATTTTCGACTCCGCAGCGAGCCCATCGAGCATGTCCTCAATGGAACGCTGGCCGGACGCGCTCATGGCGGTCGGCATCAAACGGGCGAGGGCGGCTTCGATGGGATCAGGCGCTTGCATGGCGGTTTTCCTTCAGGCGACGGAGTTCGTGGGAAAGTTGGTCGAGCGCGTACCGGTAGCGGGATGCGGCGGTGTTCGGAGAAATGGCGAGGGTTTCCGAAATCTGAGCAAAGGTCAGGCCACCCCAGGTCTTCATGACAACGACTTCGCGGAGTTTCGGGCTGAGCTTTTCGACCGCTTCTCGGAGGAAAACGGCCTCTTCATCGTCCTCCATGACCGGATCAAGCCAGACGTCCTGAAAGTCATTGAGGTAGATCACCGAGCCCTCGCGATTGCGGCGGCGGGTCTCGGAGCGATGGTGGTTGAGACCACAGAAGCGGATGGTGGAAAAGGCCAGCGGGAGGTCGGGAGGCGTCGCCCCCTTGTCGGCTTGGTAATGCCAGAGCCGGAGGATGGCTTCCTGCACCAGATCTTCGGCATCCTGCTTGCACTGGCTCCAGCCACGCGCGAACAAAAGCAGCCGCGGACCGTTCTCGGTCAGCCACTGTTTCCATTCGATTGCCAACGATTGCGCCATTCATGGGAAAAATGCCTTCAGAAGGTCCGTTTGTCTGTAAAATCTTCCGAAATACTGCTTCCTTCCCGTCTCGAAGAAGAATCAGGACCTCGACCTGAGAGACGATGATCGATATCCCCAAAGCCCCGAATCCCTACCGACTGCGGCTTGTACCTGGCGGCGCAGGACGGCCCGGGTTTGAACTAGCTGTGGCTGGATTCAAAGCCGTTTTATCCAGGATCATCAACGCCCTCCTGGCCTGCGTGGCCGCCTTCGTCGCTTGGATCGTCGGGACTCAGTTTTCACCGGGATTCCATGAAGATCTGCTCTGGACGGCCATTCATTGGGGTGCATTCTCACTCCTCATGTGCTTGCCGCTTCTGGCCACCTTCGCGGGATTGAAAGGACTGCTGGCTCGCAAGACGCTGCTCCTGCACCCGGATCTCAGCGGTTTCGAATCCGTTTTCCGCCTGGGAGGCGTCACGATTTCCAGGCGGACATGGTCTCTTGGCGATTTTGACCACGTTCGGTTCCGATTCGTTTACGGTGGATACAAATCTGGAACCGGTCACGAAGTCTCCCTCGTGGGTCCGGGCCAATTGCTGGAATTCACCTCTTCACGCAGTCGCGCCGAGTCCATTTCCTTCGCGCTGGGTCTGGGAAAGCTGACCGGCCTTCCGGTAAAGGGGATTCCCGAGGAGCCATTCAACCGCCCGGCGCTCAAGCCGGTGCCGATCATCCGAACTTTCGAGGAGTTGAAAGCCGGCGGGATTTGCGAAGATCAGAGCTGACAGCATGATCCATGGCGGGTGCATTTTTCTGGTCCGCAGCCGTGTCTGATTGGTATTCGACTCTGCGTGGCAGGATTCGTGGAAAAACCGTTGATCGTGGATGGATTCGAGTCCCCCGAGTCGTGGATGCCCGTGGCGTCGGGGCTGGCGGAACTGAAACTGAGCAGCCCTGAGTCCCCACGAGGCCGGGCTTTGCAGATGAACTTTGATTTCAACGGCGGAGGCGGCTTCGTGGTGGCGCGAAAGGAAATCCGGATCCCGCTTTCCGAGACCTGGGAGTTCCGATTCCGCCTGCGGGGCGAGGTGCCGCCCAATCGCTTCGAGTTCAAGATCGTCGATCCCTCCGGCACCAATGTCTGGCGCTGGAGCGAGGAACCGCTGGTGGTTTCCGATGACTGGCGCGAAGTGGTGATCCCCAGCAGCCGGATGCCCTTCGCCTGGGGCCCGGCCGGCGGCGGGGTTCCTTCCGCGATCGGCGTGATCGAGTTCGCCATCGCCGCCGGCGAAGGCGGCGCAGGGACCCTGAGCATCGAGGGTTTCCAATGGGTGGACACCGGTCCGCTGGTGGCCGTTTGCTGCGAGGCATCCTCCGGAAAAGCCGAATCACTGCTTGCCGGGGACGGCTGGAGCAGCGATGCCAGCGATGAAGCCCCATGGGTCGAGCTGGACTTCGGCCGCCCCCGCGAGCTCGGCGGCCTGATCCTCCACTGGCAGCCCGAGGGTGCGCGGGATTTGAAAATCGAGGCTCTGCACGGCAGCGAATGGCGGGAGATTCTGGAATTGCGCCGGGTCCTAGGCACCCGCACCGCCGTGCCCTTGCAAGGTCCCGCCACCCAGCGTGTCCGTCTCACCTTTCTGCCCGGAGCCGCCCTCGGGAGCATCGAATGGAAAGGACCCGAATTCTCGCGCTCTGACGACGAATTCCTCCACGCCATCGCCATCTCTTCCGAGCCCGGTGCCTTTCCAAAATACTGGCTGCGACGCCAGACCCTGCTCACCCCGATCGGCTCGCCCGACGGTGGCCCCCAGTCCATGATGAACGAGGAAGGACTCGTGGAAATCGATGCCGCCAGCCCGTCGATCGAGCCCTTCATTCACGACGGCGCACAACTCTGGACCTGGCAAGACGCAACCATCCACCAATCCCTCGAAGACGGCTGGATGCCCCTGCCCCGCTCGCACTGGTCCTGCGGGGAGCTTTCCCTCGAAGTCGCCGCCGAACCCGCCGACGGAGGCACCCTCGTCCGCTACATCCTCGGGAACTCCTCCAACCAGCCCCGATCCATCCAGCTCCATCTCGCGATCCGTCCCTTCCAGGCGACTCCGCCCTGGCAGCACCACGGCCGCCTCGGCGGAAAGAGCGCCATTTCCAGCATCGAGTTCGAAGGCCCGGTCTGCCTGCTGAACGGCACCCGCCGGATCATCCCGATGAGCCCACCGAATCGAACCGCGGCCCAGCCTTTCGCCTCCGGTCCGCTCGTCGAAAACCTCCGCAGCGGCCACCCGCCCTCCGTCCAGAAGGCCGAGGACCCCCTCGGGCTCGCCGAGGCGGTCTTCACCTTCCAGATCGATCTCCCAGCCGGAGCATCTGAGGAACGGTCTGTCTTCCTCCCCTTCGACCACGCCTCCCGCCCCCCCTCCCAGCCGGTGCTGAAAGACGTGAAACGTCAGTGGAACGAAGCCCTCGCCCAAACCCGCTTCGACGTCCCACCCGACTGGGAGGACGCCGCCCAGGCCTGGAAAACCGCCGCCGCCCACATCCTCGTCAACCGCCACGGCGCGGCCATCCACCCCGGTCCGCGACGCTACACACGCGCCTGGATTCGCGATGGCGTCGTCATGGGGGCCGCCCTTGCCCGCGCCGGAAGCCTCGGCCCGTATGTCGATTTCATGCGCTGGTATGAACCCTTCCTTCGCGACGACGGCTTCGTTCCCTGCTGCGTCGATGAAAAGGGGCCTGACTGGCTCGTCGAGTACGATAGCCAGGGCCAATGGCTCTACGGCATCGCCGAGTGCCACCGCTTCGGTGCGGGCGACTCCTTTGCGAACGAGCTCTGGCCATCCGCCCTCCGCTGCATCCATCACACCCGCGAGCTGCTTGAGAGCCGCCCGGCGGAAAGCGCGGATCTCCCCGACAAACGCGCCTTTCGTGGCCTGCTGCCCGAATCCGCCAGTCATGAAGGCTACCTTGCCCATCCCGTTCATTCCTACTGGGACGACTTCTGGGCCATCCGCGGACTGATCGACATCCAGCGGCTCGCCAGGCATCTCGCCCGACCGGAAAGCGAGCAGTCGATGATCCAGGAAACCACCTCCGCGCTGATCGCCGCCGTCCGGGAATCCCTCCGCCTCACCATGGAACTACGGGAGATCCCGTACATTCCCGGCTCGGTCGAGTGGGCGGACTTCGATCCCGCCGCCACCGCCGTGGCGATGATGATCCTTGATGGCCTCGAGGTCCTTCCCGCCGACGGATTGCAGGACACCTTCGACCGCTACCTGAAGGGCTTCCGCGACCGCATCAGCGGCGCCATCTCCTGGAACAACTACTCCGCCTACGAAATGCGGATCGTTTCCGCCCTCACCCGCCTCGGACGTCGGGCCGATGCCATCGAGCTGCTCACCTTCCTCCTTCAGGACCGTCGCCCCGCCGTTTGGAACCAGTGGCCGGAAATCACCTGGAAGGACCCGCAGAGCCCCGGCCATTTCGGCGACCTGCCGCACACCTGGATCGGGGCCGAGTATGTGCTGGGCTTCGCCGGACTCTTCGCCCACGAACGCGCGGCCGATGACACCCTCATCCTGGCCGCCGGCATGCCGCCGGAGTGGTTTGCCAATGGCCGCACCAACGGCGTGAGCCAGCTTTCCACCTACTACGGCCCGGTGACATTCTCACTGAAACTCAGCGGCGGGAAATGGCACCTCGATCTCACCCGCCCGCCGACCTCACCCGGCGGCGGAATCGAGATCCGCTTGCCCCTTGTTTCCGGAGTCTCCCTCCTTCGTCATGATGGGAACGATCTGCCGGTCAGCCCGCTGGGAATCGTCAGGCTCTGAGGGCTCCATCGGCTCCTCCTTCACCGCCCGGATCTGCGGGACGTAGCTCCACGTTCCGTCCATCTCGATCGTCAACAGCGCATCAAACAGCTCGCTCGCCTCGCTGGTGCCGCCGAGGACCAGACTGCCCTGTCCCATTTTCCGAAACGCCGTCAGCACATCCTCGAGTTCGGGGTTCTTCAAGGTCGTTCCAGGACGGTCGATAACGATGAAATCCGGATTCGCCGCGATCGCCCGGACGCAGGAAAACAACTGCTGCTCTCCCAGTGAAAGCACCTCATTCCAGTCGCGGATCGTGTCCACCCCGCCAACCCTCGCCACCACGTCATCCAGCTTCAGCAGGCGCAGGGCCTGACGGGTCCGCAGATCATTCACACGGAAGTCACCGCCCTCCACCCTCATGATCTGCCGCAGCGTGCCGGTGGGCAGATACGGGCGCTCCGGCAGCAGCATCAGACGCCCATCCTCCGGCAGCACCAGCGTGCCGGATCCACGGTCACAGTCGCCCGCGATCAGGTGGAAAAGCGCCCGCTGCGCCACCGCATTGGTCCCACAGACCAGAACGTTCGCCCGCTCCGGGACGACCAGATCCAGATCCCTGACCAGGGGCAGCCCCGTTTCAATCGCCAGCAGCTCGACTGACTCGAAGCCAAGTCGCCGCGCTTCCTTGCGCACCGCGATCGGCATCACCGGACGGTCGATGGCCCGCTCGATCGACCCCGCCAGCTCGCTGAGACGCGCGATCACCGCCGCGAAGGCCGAGATCGACTGGAACTGTGTCACAATCAGCGAAAACGCCCCGAGCAAAATCGCGAAGGCCCCCGCCGACTGCGTGATCACTCCGAACTCCACCTTGTGGCTGAAAAACAGCGGAGCCACGATCAGCGCCGGGATGATCTGGATCATCAGGTTGTAGCCCGTCGTGAAAAAGGACAGGTTCCGGTTCACCGCGATCAGCCGCCGCATGTTCGAGGCCCAGTCCCCGATCCGCTGCGAGAGCCTGCGGCTGAAAAGCGGCTCGTTGTGCGTCAGCGCCACCGCATCCGCATGCTCGCGCACGTGCACCAGCTCCGAGCGGAAATTCGCCTCCCGGTCGGACTGCCGGAAATTCAGCCCGATCAGCGGCCGCCCCAGCCGGATCGCCAGGGCCGAGCCCCCGGCCGCATAGACCACCGCCACCACGAACAGCGTCCGGCTGATCGACCACAGCACCCCGGAAAACGCAATCACCGTGAAGGTTCCATTCAACAGCAACAGGGCAAAGCTCAGCGACGTGGTGGTGAACGCACGCACGTCCTCCGCGATCCGCTGGTCCGGATTCGCCACGCTTTCCGTGTCGGCATGCCGCCGCAGGCAATACTTCAGGTAGGCCTCCGTGAGCTGTCGTGTCAGGGACTCCCGCCACAGCAGCCCCAGCCGCTCCTCACAGAAGCGAAAAAACACCGCCGCCGCCGTCGAACAGGCAAACATCACGATGTAGAGGATCGCCTGCTGGGCGAACACACTCGGGTTCCGACGCTCGATCGCCGACATGAAATCCCGGCCCACATAGCTGGTCATCACGTTCAAGGCATTGATCACCAGCATCAAGAGCACCAACAGGATCGCCAGCCTGCGGCCCTTTCCGCCGTCGTCCGACTGGAGGAACCCTTGCACCACTTGGGCAAGCCTCTTCCGGGTCAAACGGTCGAAGGAGACGGTTCCGGCTGCCATGAGGCGGCGAGCTATAGGTCCGCCAAACCTTGATGCCAAGCCATTTGGCCTAACATCTTTAAGTTCTCCTGATCACTGGCTGCAGGGGCCTTTGGGAGCCCGGGATGAGGCCTAGAAGCCCGCCTGATCGGGATTGAGGATTGCCCGGTAGCAATTTCCCCCGCGTTCCTCCTCAAACTTGCGCTCGAACGAGTAATCCTCGGTACAGTCCCGAAAAATGTCTTCCAATGTCTTCCCCTTCTCCGTGAGGTCAATCACCCCAAGGAACAGTCCGTCCTCATTCTTCTCAGGTATCGGGATGAGTTCATTGATCCCCATGTATTGCCATACCTCGCGGTCAGCATGTGAGAGTTCATCATCCATTCCGATCCGTCTTGCCTTCATGAATGCTTCCCGCCAGTGCGCGCAACGCACCATCACCTGTTTACGAAGAACTTGAGCCGGAATGCTCCTTGGCGGATCCTCCGACTGGCCACGCCTTGCCATCGTGTAGGTGACGATCCACCACGCTGTTTCACTGGTAGGTCTCATAGCTTCCGGCGGAACGTCGAGTCGACCTGAGCCTGACAGGGGCGAGGCGTCGACCTTGAATTCGAGTTCTACGATTCGTGGTGGCACCGGCGAGATTAAGCCCGGTAATCATAGAAGGACGTTGTCGCCGCTTGGCACTCACGGCTTGTTCGCTTGGTTGTTCTTGTTCGGGAACAGCGCCGCTCTCCCAAGCATCCAGAACCCGAATACCACTCCTCCAACAATCCCAAACAGCGCTGAATCATATCCTCTCTCAGCGGCTCCATCAGCCAAGTTGATCACGAACAGGGCCGCGAAAACCGGCATGGACGCTGCCAACAACCAACCATGCATCGAGGCAAGCTGACTCAATCTCCCGCGCGAGTCTGGCTCCGCCCTGTCCGACCTGAGCACGACAATCAATCCCAATGAAGCCATTGTAAGAACTCCAGTCGCGACAAATGGACCGAAGAATGAAAAAAGTGCGCTCATGGATTGCAATATTCTGACAGCGTCTAGCTCATCCACGGCGGGGAGGGAAGCCTGAATTCAAACAGGAGCGTTACCCGCCGTTGGATGGACCGACTTGTTGTTGGGCTTGTCATTCTCCGTGGTCATGGGCGATACGGGACTGAAATCATTTGAGACCTCCTCTCCTCACTCGCTGCGATGAATTCGCGGGTAAAACGATCAATCTCCTCAGTGTTGGTCAGCCCCAGATCCTCTGGATGGATTGCTCTTACGGGGTAGGCAACGGGAGCCCGTCCGCAGGCATGGCTCGTGAAAACTGGCCGCTTCGACACGACTGAGAGATACTGCCACCCGCCATCCGTCGAAATCCCCTGTCGCGCGGCGGACTCATCAACCCAAGTCGTGCGGACGTTCCAATCGGTATTGAACAAATAGGCGTATCGCATCTTCGTTCGGTAGGCCCCGGTCATTGCGTTCGCTTCAATTCGCTCATCACTGGACAATGCCAGATACGCTAAGCCTCCCATGATCAGGACACTTGCCAACAGCGTTATCGCGATCTTCTTCATTTTCTGCCCACGTTTGATGTGCGCCCACCTGCGCAGTTAAATGGATGTTGAATTGCAATTGAGGTGCTTATGCAGATTGGTTCGCCACGACTTGTTAGTCTTATTTCTTATATCTACGTGCGGTCATCACCTGGAGAACAAGGAATCCCAAAACCACGAGGAGCACAAGACCGGACAGAGCCACCTTGGTGTATCCACAGTCCCCGCGAACTGCACTGATCGTCCACGCCGGATGCAGGGCAAAAAGGAGCGCTCCACAGTAGGCTAGCCAATTTCTGCCCGTTCGCGTGATCAGACGAAACAGCCAAATCGTGACGAATGCGACGGCAGCGGCCGAGAAATAACCAATGGCGATACTGCGCGCGATTGCTTGTCCGGCACCAGGTCCGCTGCACGCAAGAATGGAGAATGGATCGGCCATTGGGTTGGAGAAGGTGCTATGACTGCGGTTGGCTGGACTGCATCCGGGTAATGCTATTTTCTGCCTACATAAAAGCTCATCCACGCCGGGAATGGAAGCCTGGATTCAAACAGGAGCGTTACCCGCCGTTGGATGGAGCGTCTTCTGTGATCGGCTAGAATCATCGCCGCCGATTCACTCTACCGGGATTTTCGATACATCGACGCCAGCGTCAATCAAGGCCCGGAAAAAGGCCTTCCGCGAAAGCTTATAGTGACCCAAATCCGTTCGAATCTCACAAAAATCCGGGCCGTCATGGCCGGGCATGTAATCATACTTGTCCACCTTTCCATCTTCGTGATGAATGGTGAAATGCGCACTCGCCTTGCACATGTGAGGTATCGTCCATCTTCCGCGTTTGAAGGTTTCAATGACGTCGCGGCAGGCGGTTGGATTCGTGATGCTCGTTTCCCAGTTTTCGTGCGAACGCTGGTAGGCTTGGACATCGATCTTCGTAGGTGGCGAGCCCTTGAAGCGCGGGCGATGGCACCATACCGCACCTGAAGCGAGAAAGAGGACGATGCACCAAATGAAAATGGAACAGCCATTGCGGCGACTTGGCACGCGGACTTGCCCGGCGGGATCTTGTTTTTGATCTGTGGAGGGCATCTATTTGGGCAGAACGTTTGAGCGCTTCTACGGGAGCGACTAAGAATTGGTTGAAGTGAGATTGAAAGACTTATGGCCCGTTAGGAGTCGTGGCTTGTTCTGCCGGAGTCGGGTCCTTTTTTTCTGCGGCCACAAAGGGTGGTTCAAATTCCACCTCCTTGTCTTTGTCTTTGAGAACAAGAGGGACACCTAGACTCTTCGGAAAGAGATCTCGAATGCAAACAGCCGCTGCCCGCGCCACTTCCATGATGCTGAATCCGTTTTCCTCATGCGCCTTGGAAATATCGATCACCAGCTTGTCCGGCTTGTCGGGGTCAGACTTCGATCCATGTACCGCTGAAGTCGTGATGCCGCAGGCATAGATCATATTGAGATCCTCGCTCCGTTGGATCCCACTGGTCGTGGGGCGTCTCGGATCATACTGTTCAAAAGGGTCATCAAAAAGGTTGATCATATTCCAGTTGCCGGGCGTGTCGAAATCGACCTTCGGAACGCTCAGGATCTGGATGCCTTTTTCATCTTCGCCATTGTACCAGAGCGGCAGTTTGATTGTCCTGAGAGAGAACATCCCGGCGCTGCCGGTCAAAGTCAGGCCGATCATGCAGGTGAGCGCAAAAGTGATGATCTTCATAAACTTGTGGCAGAACGTCTAGCTCATCCAAGGCGGGGAAGGAAGCCCGAATTCAGACAGGAGCTTTACCCGCCGTTGGCTGGAGCTGCTTGTTCGGCAATAGGCTGCTTGTCGTCGATGTATTGGGTCAATCCCTTCTCTGTCAACTCCGCCTCGATCTGTTGTAAGAACTCCAATCTATGGTGCTTCTGATCATCGTTTCCGCCAAGCGGTGGATCAAGACGCCTCTTTATGCCTGTAGGAACATGCTCCATCTCCATGAAGTCTCCGCCTACACCGCGACCAACGTGCACAATGATGTCTCCTTCTTTGAGCATGAGTATGTTTCTGCCGAACGTCAGAAGTGATGACAACCCCGCGATGGAGATGCCTTTGAAATGAGATTGAGGAGCTTATGAGGGGTTGTCATCCACGAATTGTTCGGCGGTTGTCGTTTGGGCTGGTTACTTGGACGATAGATCAAAGAGTCCTATGAATTCTGAGAATGTTGGAGCGACTCTCCTCCAATATGTGTCATCCCACCAGATCACGGTTGGCTCAAGGATGTCGTCGCGGTAGTCGAGACAGAAAGGCGCTCCATCCCCTGAGATCGCAAACTCAAGAATAGCCCCGAATGAGACGATGTATGGGATGTGTCCAGGCCATGTTACCCAGTCATCTATCTCCTCAGCCTCTTCGGATGGAAAGTGCTGAGGCAAGAGTGCGGAAGCCTTCTCAATCTCAGCAGCGGACGCGTGAACATGACCCAGTTCCGATTCCCAGAAGTTGCCGTAAGCGTCGAAATCCTCGGATAGCTGCCACGAACCTCTCTCACGGCGTAGTGACCCGTCGTCGATCATCGCGACGAGCAAAGGGGGAACGGTGAGTCCGCGAACGTTCATTGCAAGTTGTGTGAATGGTTTTATCTCTGCCTAACGTTAGATGTGCGCCCACCGGCGCGATTGAAAGGAAAATGACATGAAATTGAAAAGCTTATGGCCGGTTGGTGCGACACGACCTGTTAGGCCTTGGTTGATTGTATTCGTGCAAGAAGTCGCTCACCCTCGGAGAGCCTGCCATGCTCTCGGAAGAACGCCTCTAGCCCGCTGATCTTCTTGGGCGGCGCATAGCCTACAGAGCAACCGCATCCGTGGAATGCGAATCCGTGGTCGTAGAGTGTCGCGATGACCTTCCACTCTTCCGTAGCGTCGATCTTCGGTGCCTTGAAGTCGAAACCCATTGCCGCCATCTTTACGCCGCACTGGGGACATGCCGCGACATCTTCCAAGTAGTCATCGCGGATCCTCTCGTAGGTCGTTCCCAATTCTTCCTCGGTTCGCTTCTGATTTTTGGTGTGCGAAACGCGCAAAAGTCGCCCGTAAGCGTAATCCAAGCCCTTCTGCTTCACCCAGTCAGTGATCGCAGTCTTCTTGAACGTCTTTCGGCACTCGAAACACGCGAAGTGGGACTTGTAGTCTTTGAATGCGTAGCGACACATTTTCTTGGCCTAACAGTCTTTGTTAGTAGGATCTTCACCTCCCGATATCGATGAACGCCTACCGGGCACCAGAATGGGTCAAAGCCTTGATTTTACAACGACATTCTTGGCTCCAGGTGCTGATATCAGGTGCTTCGGCGGGTGACCATGGTTGGGGTCCTTCCTGCCCTGATATCCCCGGCAGAGTTTCGGACCTGTCCTTCGTAGCTTTAGCAAAGAAGGATTTCGGATCGGGCTGGGCTGGGGAATGCTGCGCGATGCCGGAGCGCTGAGGGGGCAGGGCTCCTCACGTGAAGACCTGAGTCTCTGCTCAGGGATGCAATCCCCTTCTCCATCGGTTGATCCCCTTCTCCATGGGTGGTGCCACCGGCCGGACTCGAACCGGCACGCCCGTTGCCGAGCAACAGATTTTAAGTCTGCGGCGTCTACCATTCCGCCACGATGGCTTGTTGAGGGCCGGGGGGGAAGATGCCGATTCGCGGACGGGAGTCCAGCCTCATGACGCGCGGCTCCTACAAAGCGGACCGAATTTTCCCGTGCAGGGCCGGTTCGGATTCTGCTAGTTCCTGCGGCCTCATGGCGCGCTATCCAACCCGATTTCAACAGAAGACCCTCTGGAACGCCGCAACCGGTGTGGGCATCCTGGTGCTGGGAGCCCTGCTGGTCGGGCTCATCTGGTTGATCGGGGAGATCTTCGGATTCCTCCAACCGGTGCTGGTTCCCCTGCTGGTGGCGGGGATCATTGCCTACCTGCTCGATCCGGTGGTGCGCTGGCTGGAAAAGCGGGGCATGAAGCGGCTGTGGGCGGTGACGACGGTTTTCGTGATGATGCTGATCACCGCCTCGCTGCTGGCGCTGGCCCTGATGCCGGCGGTGCAGCGGATGCGGGAAATGGTCAGCCCGAAGCAAGTCAAGCCCGCCGCCACGCAGGTCGAGCCTGGCGCGGATGCGGCTGCCGCACCCGATGCCCATCTGGTGCCACAGCTGGCGCGCTTCCTCCACAAGGCGCGCAAGGATCACGCCAGCAATCCGATCGGCTGGGCGTTGACGGAAACGGATGATGTCGGCGAGGTGATGCAGCCGAAGCCTGGGGTGGCGGTCAACGAGGACAGCATCGACTTTTTCTGGAAAACGCGGATCGGTCGGACCGCGTTGGAATCCAAGTCCACCATTCTCGAGACCGGTCGCCGTTGGCTGAGCACGGGGACGAGCAAGGTGCTGGGCTTCCTCGGCCTGGTGCTGGGCATGATCATGGTGCCGGTTTATCTGTTCTTCTTCCTGAAGGACTCGGCCTCGATCCGCGACCACTGGCATGACTATGTCCCGTTGAAGGCCTCGCGCTTCAAGGATGAGCTGGTCGATACCTTGAAGGAAATCAACCGCTATCTGATCTCGTTCTTCCGCGGGCAGATGCTGGTGGCGATCATCGACGGACTGCTGGTGGGGATCGGGCTTGAAGTCTTCCAACTGCCCTATGGTTTCCTGATCGGGATCTTCATGGCGGTGCTGGGGGTGATTCCTTACATCGGCAACATCCTGTGCCTGATTCCGGCCTGCATCATCGCCTATCTGCACGCCCAGGGCGGTGCGGCGCCGTTTGACCTCTCGCCGATGGGTTATGTTTTCGGGGTGCTGGCGATCTTTGTCAGCGTGCAGCAGATCAACTCCTTGGTCACCGCGCCGAAGATCGTCGGGGATTCGGTGGGGCTGCATCCGTTGACGGTGATCTTTTCGATGCTGTTCTGGTCGCTGGTGCTGGGTGGTTTCGTCGGAGCCTTGTTGGCGGTGCCAATGACGGCGGCGGTGAAGGTGTTGTTCCGGCGTTACATCTGGGAGCGGCAACTGCGCGAGGAAACGGGGATGTTTCCAGACGAGGCGGAGGGATGAGCGGATCGGGTGGAAGGCGGAGTGAGGAATGGCGGCCTGATTTACCGCAGAGACGCGGAGATGAGGGAGGTCGCGGAGATGAGGTTCCTGTGACTGCGGGTGGGCCTGATTTCAAATCCTGAAATCCAAACCACGAAATTCACGAGATATCACGAGAGTTTTGTGGTTTGAATTTCAGGATTCAAGAAGACGAGTCTCCGCAATCCTGGGGCTTGAGACGGTCGGGGGCCGACCATGGTTGAAGTCAATGGCTTGGCGCTTGGAAAGCGCCGCCACGGTCAGAACGGGAATTTTCCGCCGAGGCCCTTCATCATGCCACCGAGACCGCCGCCGCTGCCGCCGCCCATCATCTTCATCATGTCTCGCATCTTGCCGGGGGATTTCATCATCTTGCGCATTTCCCCAAACTGCTTGAGCAGGGTGTTCACTTCCGGCAGCGAGGTGCCGGAACCGGCGGCGATGCGCTGGCGGCGCGAGCCCTTGATGATCTCGGGACGACGGCGTTCGTCTGGCGTCATGGAAAGGACGATGGCCTCGGTGCGCTTGAGACGCTTCGGGTCCATCGCTCCGGCGGGGATCTGCTTCTTGATCTTGCTGAAGCCGGGCATCATGCCGAGCAGGCCTTCGAGCGGTCCGAGCTTCTGGAGCATCCGCATCTGGTCGAGGAAGTCGGTGAAGTCGAACTTCCCTTCCTGCATGCGCTTCATCGAGCGCATGGCGTCCTGCTCGTTGATCTTGTCGGCCACCTGCTCGACCATGCCGACGATGTCGCCCATGCCGAGGATGCGGTCGGCCATGCGGTCCGGGTGGAACTCGAACAACTGGTCGAGCTTCTCCCCTTCCCCGGCGAACTTGATTGGCTTGCCGGTGACGGAACGCATCGAGAGTGCGGCACCGCCTCGGGCGTCGCCATCGAGCTTGGTCAGGATGATGCCGGTGATGCCCACGGCCTGGTCAAAGTGCTGGGCGACGGACACCGCCTGCTGACCGGTGGCGGCATCGGCCACGAGGAGGGTTTCCTTGGGCTTGACGAAGTCGTGGAGGCGCTTGAGTTCGGCGACGAGCTTCTCATCGATTTCCTGACGGCCTGCGGTGTCGAAGAGGATGACGGTGCCGTTTTCCTTCTCGGCCCAGGCAAGGGCGTCCCTGGCGACCTTCACCACATCGGTCTCGGAGGCATCGGGTGTGTAAACCGGCACGTCGATCTGCTTCGCGAGGGTGGCAAGCTGGTCGATGGCGGCGGGACGATAGAGGTCGCAGGCGACGAGCAGCGGGCGTCGGCCTTCCTTTTTCAAACGCAGCGCGAGCTTGGCCGATGTCGTGGTCTTTCCCGCGCCGTTGAGGCCGCAGATGAGGATGCGGGCCGGAGGATTGAGGTCGAGCGGAGCCTGATCCCCACCAAGCAGGGCGGCGAGTTCGTCGTGGAAAATCTTGACGATCTGCTCGCCGGGCTTGATCGACTTGAGCACTTCAACGCCAACAGACTTTTCCTTCACCTTGGCGATGAAACTCTTGGCGACGCCGAACTCGACATCCGCCTCCAGCAGGGCGATGCGGATCTCACTCAGCGAATCGGAGATGTTTTTCTCGGAGATATGTCCGAGTCCGCGGAGCTTGCGGAAGGTGTTGTCGAGGCTGTCGGAAAGGGAGTTGAACATGACTAAAGTTTGAAGGATTCAGTTTTCAGTTTTCAGGAAAGCAGAAACATCATCTCTATCTTCGTTTCGAATTTAGAATTTAGAATTTCGTGCTTTCTTACTGCGCGTCTTCCGGGAGGTAGGCGGCGGCCTTGTCGATCGAGAACGACCAGCGGAGCGGGATTTCGGGGGGCTTGCCGTGGGTATCCTTCCACGAAACGCTGACCTGGCAAGAGGACTGGCGCAGTTTGCGGTTCACGCGCCAGGAGAGACGCTTGGGGCCGGGCTCGAACACGGCGGGAACTTCGCCGAAGCCGGCCACCTTCATGACCAATGTGGCGGGATCGAGGTCGGCGATCGTGCCGAGATCGACGGAAATGAGCGGCAGTCTCGAATTGACGACCTCACCGGCCTGCGGAGAGACCGGGACAGGGGTTGTGGCAGGCACTCCCGCGACTCCGGAGCCCGGGGCCGCGCCGCCTTCGCGGAAGCTGGTGGCCATTTCGAAGACCTTGTCGTAGTTGCCGAGGATCATGTAGCGCGGAGTGGTCTTGTCGGCCGTGCTGCGCTTCACCTTTCCAGGAATGACGGTGAAGAGGGAGACATACTTGAACTCGTCGGCGAGCTTGAACATTTCCTCGAGGTGGAAGCCGCCGGGATAGGCATAGGTGGTCACCTTGCGGCTGAACTTGGATTCGAGGAAACGCTGGGACTCGCCCATCTCGCTGCGCAAGTAGGCATCGAGGGCATCGGCTCCCTTTTTCACCCGTGCCTTGACGTCGCCGGGGAAGGGATGGGTGACCGAGTGGCTGCCAATCGTCGCCCCATACTTGATCATTTCCTGAATCATCGGGGTCGTGAGGGCCTTGCCACCGCCATCGACGTAATTCTTGTAGAGATAGAGCGAGAACGGATAGCCGAACTCCTTGAGGATCGGGAAGGCATCGGTGTAAACGGACTTCCAGCCGTCGTCGAGGGTCAGCAGGACGCAGCGCTCCGGGAGGGATTTCTCACCGCGTTTCCAGGCGAGGTAGTCGTCGAGGGGGATGACGGTGAGGCCGAGCTGCTTGATGGCCTCCATCTGCTTGCGGAACTTCGAGGTGCGGATCCGCATGGCGGTTTCCGGCAGGGTCTCGGAGAAATCATGATAGCCGAGGATCGAGACCCGGGTGGCATCGTCCTGAATGGGAGCAGGGACCGCAGCGCCCGGGGCGGGTGGGGTGACGACGGCAGGCGTTGGGGCAGGTTCGACGGGTGCCACCGGGGGGGCCGCCGGGGCTGGGACGGGAGCAGGCTCCTGGGCACAGACGAAGGCGAGGGCAAGGGCGAGAGGGATCAGGCAACGGCGGACCATGTGGCCTGAGGCTACCGATCATCCGGGGCGATGGGAAGGGCCAATGCAGCGGGCTTGACCACCTCCGGGCGTCCTCCTAAACCCGGTCCATGACTCCGCTCTATGAAGGAAAGGCAAAGCGTCTCTGGGCCACCGAGGATCCGAATGTGCTCCGGATGGAATTCAAGAACGACGCCACCGCCTTCAACGGCGAGAAAAAAGCCCAGTTCGAGGACAAGGGTCGCCTGAACAATGCGATCAGCACCCTGATCTATGGATTTCTCGAAAAAGAGGGCGTGCCGACCCATTTCGTCCGCCAGATCGACGACACGAATGTCGAGGTCCGCAAGGTCGAGATCCTCATGGTGGAGGTCATCATCCGCAATTTCTCCGCCGGCAGCTTCTGCAAGCGCACCGGCCTCGAGGAGGGCCTGCCGTTCTCCACCCCGATCATCGAGTTCTGCATCAAGAGCGATGAGCTCGGCGATCCGCTGATCAATGACGACTACATCCGTGAGTTGAAGCTGGCCACGGTGGAGGAGGTCGCCTTTCTCCGCGAGTCCGCCCTGAAGGTGAACGGCATCCTCATCGACTTCTTCGCGAAGTGCGGACTGAAGCTGGTGGACTTCAAGCTGGAGTTCGGCCGCCTGCTTTCCGACCCGAAGACGATCGTGCTGGCCGACGAGATCAGCCCGGATGGATGTCGCCTGTGGGACCTGAAGACGGGCGAGAAAATGGACAAGGACCGCTTTCGTCGCGACCTCGGGGGGGTCATGGAGGCCTACACCGAAGTGCTGGCAAGGGTGAAGGAAGCGACGGCTTGAGCAGGGTGACCGATCCACTGCCGCCGCGCGACCTCGCCCATGGCGGGGTGCGTCTCGACTACCGCTCGATCCTTCCCGGCCAGCCGGAATTCGGCATTGTGCCTTCCTATCATTTCCGGATTCTCCGATCCGATGGGACGGCCTGCGGCTATCTCAATGTCCGCATCGGCCGCAGCGATCACGTCAGGCTTTATGCCGGTCACATAGGCTATGCGGTCGACCCCGAGCATCGAGGCCATGGTTTCGCCGGTCTGGCCTGCCTGGCTGTGGCGCGGTTCGTCCGGATCCTTTATCCGGAAACGATCCTGACGACCGATCCCGGCAACCTAGCCTCTCAGCGGACGATCGAAAAGCTCGGAGCGGAGTTTCTGGGGAAGTTCCAGGTGCCACCGCATGACCCGGCGTATCTGGGTGGATCACGGTGGAAGCTGCGCTACCTCTGGCGGCCATGATGGCGTGATTCAGGGGGGCTTGACCCGGGGTCCTGATCCACCCACAGCCCTGTAAAATCACTTGCATGAACCTGACCGCACCTCGACTTTCCTCACGCCCACTCCTCCCATCATGATCGTCATCAAGCTCGGCATCTGCCTCTTCATTCTCTTCTGGCTTGGCCTCGGCGGCGTGATGCTGGTGAAATGGAACTCCCTTTTCGGTGCGAATCCCGATGACCCTTCGGAAAGCCCCGGCTCGCGCACCCTGAGCATCGCCCACATCGGCGCGGTCTGGGTCGGAGGACTGGCGCTCGCGATCTATTTCCTGATCTAACAGGCTAACGGGGGACCTGGTTGGTCTCCATCAGCTGCCGGACCTCCTCGGACGAAAGAGCCGCTCCGAAGATGAAGACCTCGTCGAGCGAACCTCGGAAAAATCCCCCGGATTGAGGACGGTCGTTCCGGCCATCATGGCTGACGTTTCTTCCCAGCCACACCCCGTGGTCGGCATTTCCGATCTCGGTGTCGATCTCGCGCAAGGCCCTTTGGGACACCTCGTCGAGCGCGCCATCGACGTAGAGCAGAACGTGCTTGCCGACATCCGGATTCGATCCCGGATACATCACCACCGCGATGTGATGCCATTTCCCGTCGCGCAGGTCGGTGGAGCCGATCACCTGCCCCCGATGCGCCCCGACCCGCAATCTGCCGATCGGTCCATCGACCGCCTCGGGGTTGATCGAGATCTGCCAGGTTCCGCCGGGATTCAGGGCCTCGAACCTGCCCCAGGAGAGGATGCCGTATCCTTCGCTGGGGGAGAAATCGACCGGAACTTTCACCCAAAAACTGACCGTCCGGGGAGCCTTTCCGCCGATCCCCTTGAACTCGCTTTCCGCGTAGGAGCCCTTGCCGTCAAATGACAGCCCACCACCAAAGACGCCGGGCTCGGGAGCGGGCTTCGACCCCGGTGCCAGGCCTGCGAGCTTCAGGGAAAACGACGCGCCTTCGAAGCCTTCCGAATGGCCAGGGACATCCATGTCCGATCCCCCCTCGAACGACCAATGCACCCAGGAAGGGCTTGTCAGGTGTCGCGGAGGAAGCACCGTATAGAACGACCCCGTTCCCGAGGCGATCCGTTCCGATCCGCCATTCGTAAAACGAAGTCCGTCGTCCTTGTTCAGGATCACCTTGCTGCCCCCCGCCGAGGTGGCCTCGACCTGTCCCTCCAGGACGTGGGTTTCCACCGCACCCGATGCTCCGACCGAGACTCCGAACTCGGTGCCAAGATCGACCACCGATCCTCCGGGAGTTTGCAAACGATAGCCATGACCGGACTCCGTCACCCGCATCACCACACGACCCTGCCACAGAATCGAATGCCCGGCGGAGACAAACTGCAGGTCCGCAGGCCCTTCGAGAATCATCCGGCCCTTGTCCGCGATCTGCAACTCAACAAGTCCGCCTGACAACTGAAGACGGGATCCCGCAGACAGCTCGCCCGGAGCTGATGAGCCATCTTTCCAAACAGCGGATTCCTGTCGCTCAATGGTCGCAATCACGGGAACGGGCTTCAGCCGATTCCACGAAAAGATTGTTAGAAACGCCATGGTGGAGACCGCAGCCAGGGCAAGCACACGGCGTTTCCATCGAAGCTGCTCCATCCGCTCGCGAACACCTGCCACAAAGGCCTCGTGGTCGGTCTTTTGCAACCGGTCCATGGTCGAGCTGATTTGCTCCTCACGGGAAGCCGGAGATTCCATCGCGATTCCCAGCCATCCTTCGATCGATGCATGACTGGCCCACTTGCGGCGGAGATCCTCGTCGTGTTTCAGGCCTTCAATGAGTCTCTGCTTCTCTGGTTCGGAAGCACTGCCCGCGAGGACATCTGCGATCAGGCGATCCTCGTCGTTCATGAGGCACCTCCCTCGATCTTGAGCCTCACACACTCGGCCATCGCCTCCCGAAGACGATGAAGCTGCATCGTCAGGGCCGAGTAGCCCCGGTCGTGTTTCTCCGCGAGTTCGCGAACCGTCCGGCCTTCCGCATAGCGTTCGTGAAGCAAGCGCCGCGCCGGACCATCGATCCTTTCCAAACACTCCCGCAGCAGGTGCAAGGTGTCAGGCTCGGCAGCCGCCGCAAACCCGCTGTCCACGCCACCATCGACAAAAGCCTGCAACTCCTCGCTGCCGCCGATGCATTCCTCACGGCGCTTGCGGACGAAATTCCGAAGATGATTCATCGCGATCCCACGCAGCCAGGTGGCGAGGGTGGAGTCGCCGCGGAACGACCTGATCTTCTGGAACGCCGTGACGAATACATCCTGGGCCAGGTCGTCCGCCGAGGCCCAGTCGCGCAACCTTGATCGAAGAAAGGCCCTCACCGCGCCCTCATGGCTGCGCACCAACTCCTCGAACGCGTCGAGGTCGCCACTCCTGAGTCGTTTGAGGTCCACTTCCATGTCCGGAATCAGAGTGTCACGGAGGGCCCCCTTTCTCACACATTTTTATCGGACCTGATGGCCACCCACTTATCCTGCGCAAAATCAAAGGAATAATACGTAATCACCACTGGAATCACGATCCCACGAACCGCATCATCTCCGACTCAGATCCAGCAAAACCGGCCACACGCTTCCATCGATGAACATCGCCACTCTCCGCCACCTCATCCTGCCCCTGGGACTGTGCCTCACGACGAGCGCCGCCGAGTCGATCAAAGTCCGGTCCGCCAAGGCCAGTTCCTCGATGGCGAAATATCCCGCCGCCAATGCCATCGACGGCAAGGTCAGCGATGAATCCCGCTGGGTCAGCGAGGTTTCCGACCAACCGGCATGGCTCGAACTCGATCTCGGCCAGCGCCGCAAGCTCGCGGGCATCCACTTTTTCTCCGGCTACGGCGACAAGGACGTGGTCGCCTCCTTCAAGGTCCAGTTCCAGAGCGATGGAACCTGGAAAGACATCCCCTCCGCCATCGTCTCGGGAAACACCTCGAGCGCCGTGGCCGTGCCGTTCGACCAGACCGTCAGCGTGGACACCGACAAGCTCCGCCTCTGGATCACCGCCCCGGCAAAGGGTTCCGCGCGGGTCAAGGAGGTCGTCGTCTGGCCATCCGAGGTCGGCGACCTTCCGAAGATCGCCGGAGGCACCCAGGCTGGCATCGCGCAATCGCAGATCGTTCCGCTCTACCTGAACCAGAGCGGATTCAATCTCGGCAAGCCCAAGCGCTTCACCGCCCCCACTCTAACAGACGGCACGAAGTTCGTCGTCCGCTCCGCCAAAGGGGGAGCCGCACTCGCCCAGGGCACCCTCAAGAACCACATTGGCGACTTCTCCAGCTTCAACCCGGAAGGGACGGACGAGTATGTCGTTGAAGCCGGAGGCCTCGTTTCAGTCCCCTTCCGCATCGGCCAGTGGTGGCTGGAACGGGTGACCTATCAGGGGGCCGTCGATTTCATGATCGACAGCCGGCACTACGTTGGAAACGAGAAGGTGGCCTGCCCGGGGTCATTCGGCTGGCGCGACGACCATCACTTCGGTTGGGAGCTCCACACCCTTGTCCCGCAGTATCTCTCCAACCCCTCCGCCTATGAGCGGATGCCGCGTCAGGTGAGATATGTGAAACCCTCCGACCCAAAACTCTGGGGAGCTCTCGAGCCACCGTCGGAAAACGCACCTGATCTGGTGAAACTCATCCACTGGGGCGCGGATGTCATCGTCACCCAGAAGCTCGGCCACGAACATCTCAAGGCCCAGCTCGCCTATTTCCTCTACGCGTGGCCCGCGCTTGAACCCTGGCTTCCGGCCCAGAACTACAAGGCCGTGCACGACTATGCCTTCGCCACCTGGACAGCTCCTGAGTCGGATCGGAAATACCCCTACGACGAAAGCGACGATCACAACCTGCTCGCCCTGAAAACCAGGCTCGGCACCACGAAGGGCTGCCTTCCTCCCGGCTTTTCCGTGCAACCGAACCTGCTGATGCACGAGGTCGCCAGGCGCGAGAACCGTCCCGATGCAGGACTCTATTTCGACGCCGCCTTCAAACAGGCTGACTGGATGGTCAAGAACCTCGATTGGAACGATCCCCTCACGACCAAGGGCCAGCGCATGAGCGAATTTCTAACAGTCACCGGCCTCGCTCATTTCCTGAAGGAGTATCCGGACCGCGCGCCGAAAGGACTGGCTGCCAAGATCAACGAATGGGCGAAAGTGCTCATCCGCCGCTCGGACAATCTGTGGGATTTCCGCAAACTCGACGACCATGACAAATGGACGCCGATGGGAGAGAAACCGCAGATGTGGAACGAGCCCGGCAATGTGGTCGGCCTCCCCGCCCCCATTCTCGCAGCCGTGCCTTTCATTTCCGATGCGAAGACCAAGCAGCGACTTGAGGAACTCGTGTGGTCGCACTTCGATGGCATGTTCGGACGCAATCCCGTCGGGCGGCATTTCTCCTTCGATGCCCCCCGCGAAGTCGAAGGCGTCGAATACGGCTGGTTCAAGTTCTACCCGGGCGGCATCGGTCGCCTCGCCGAAGCACGCTTCGTGATCGACGGCAGCCCGAAGAACGCCCACTACCCCTATCATCCCGAAGTCGGCGACATCGGCTGGACCGAGGGCTGGATCCAGTTCAATGCCGCCTACAACCTCAGCCTGTCCTATCTCGCGTGGAGCGAAACTGCGATCGAAGCGAAGGCCTCCGGCGACCAGCTCCCCATCAGGCTGACAGCTCCTCTCAACTTCGATTACGCCAAGGCGGAAAGCGCCACCGTGGTGGTGACCACCGACAGCGGCGACCGCGAGTTGGTCACCCTGACCGAGGACGGCCCGAACGCCCGAACCTTCAGCGGACGGATCAAGCTCGCTCCCGGAAAGCCCGCCTCGAAGGGCGACGGAACCCTGCAGGGCAAGACCTCGGCCCAAGCCTCCTACGGCTTCGGCTACCTCGGCCACAGCAGCACCGCGACTTTCTAACAGCATGATCCGGATCCTCCCGCTCCTTGCAGTCTCATGGCTCACAGCGATCAGCGGACACGCCGCCGAGACCCCGCTGCGGCTGTGGTATGAAAAGCCCGCCGGACCCTGGACCGAGGCCCTGCCGATCGGAAACGGCCGGCTCGGAGCGATGATCTTCGGCTTGCCGGACAAGGAACACATCCAGTTCAACGAGCAGACGCTCTGGACCGGCGACGAGATCCAGATGGGAGCCTACCAGCCCTTCGGAGATCTCTACCTCGACTTCCCCATCACCGGCGTCACCGCCTACCGCCGGGAACTCGACTTGAACGAAGCCATCCACCGCACCTCCTTCACGGCCAATGGGGTCAACTACCTCCGCGAGGCCTTCTCCAGCCATCCGGATCAGCTCATCGTCATCCGCCTGACGGCCGACAAACCGGGCGCGATCACTGGCACCCTGCGACTCACCGATGCCCACAACGCGCCAATCAGCGCCTCGGGAAACACACTTACCTCGAAGGGATCGCTTTCCAACAAACTCGACTACCAGGCCAGCGTCAAGGTGCTGAATGAAAAGGGCCGCGTGACCTCGGATGGCAAGTCCCTGAAAATCGAGCAGGCCGACCGCGTGACGCTCCTTCTCGCCGCCTCGACCTCGTTCTTCAACAGCCCGGAAAAGAACTGGCGCGGCGAAGCCCCCGACAAGTCGGTCTCCAGGGTGCTCGAAGCCGCTTCGGGGAAATCCTACGATGTCCTTCGTACTTCCCACGTCGCCGACCACCAGGCCCTCTTCAAGCGGGTGAACCTCAACCTCGGTCCTTCGCACGACAACCTGCCGACCAATCAGCGGATCGTCCTGAACCAGAAGGACAAATCCGATCCCGGACTCAGCGCGCTGTTCTACCAATACGGCCGCTACCTGCTCATCGCCAGCTCCCGACCCGGCGGACTCCCCGCCAATCTTCAAGGGATCTGGAACCAGGACATGAAGCCCGCCTGGTATTCCGGCTACACCACCAACATCAACATCGAGATGAACTACTGGCTCGCCGAGCCGACGAACCTCTCCGAATGCCATCAGCCGATGTTCGACTGGCTGCGAAACCTGGCGACCGTTCGAAAGAAAAACACTCAGCCCGCCATCGCCACCGACAAGGGTTGGATCGCCTACAGCACCAACAACCCGATGGGAGGCAACTCGACCTGGGGCATCCATCGTCCCGGCAGCGCCTGGATGACGCAGCATCTGTGGACCCACTACGAATTCACCGGCGACAGGGATTTTCTGAAGAACCGGGCCTACCCGGCCCTGAAGGAACTCGTCGAATACTGGGAAAGCTACCTCGTCGAAGGCCCGGACGGGAAACTCATCACGCCCGCGGGTTGGTCCCCCGAACACGGTCCGGTCAGGAAGGGCGACAAGATCGTGCTTCAAGAAGGCGACCGCACGCCACAGCCGGGGGCCTCCTATGACCAGCAGATCATCTGGGATCTTTTCACCAACTATCTCGAAGCCTCCGAAGCACTCGGCATCGATGAAGCCTATCGCAGCAAGGTGGCGACCCTCCGGTCGAAACTCCTCGGGCCGAAGATCGGTCGCTGGGGCCAGCTCCAGGAATGGATGCAGGATGTGGACGATCCGAACGATCACCACCGTCACTGCTCGCATCTCTTTGCGCTCCACCCCGGCAGGCAGATCAATCCAGTCAGCACGCCTGAACTCGCCAAGGCCGCAAAGATCTCGCTCAACGCCCGCGGCGACGGCGGCACCGGCTGGAGCAAGGCGTGGAAGATCAACTTCTGGGCGCGTCTGGCCGACGGCGATCACGCCCACCGGATTCTGCAGGGCCTGCTGGCACCCATCGGCGGAGCCCACGAGGCAGGCGGCGTTTACCCGAACCTCTTTGATGGCCATCCTCCGTTCCAGATCGATGGCAATTTCGGTGCCACCGCCGGCGTCACCGAGATGCTGCTCCAGAGTCATGTGAAAAAGGAAAGCCTCTACCTGCTGGATCTTCTCCCCGCCCTCCCTGCCGCCTGGCCGAACGGCAGCATCACCGGACTCCGCGCCCGCGGCGGGTTCGAGGTCGATCTCGTGTGGCGTGCCGGTAAACTTTCCAAAGCGGTCCTGCGTTCGACGGACGGCGGCAAGTGCTTCGTCCGGATCACTGGCAGCGTCAGGCCCGTTCAGATCGCTCCTAACAGCTCGCAGACCCTCCAACCGTGAAGCTCACCAAGTTCTCTCTAACAGCTCTCTTGATCACCGGCCTGCTGCGCGCCGATCCGGCCGCCGATGAGCAGGCAAAGGCCCTCGATCAGGCCAGCTCGAAACCCCTCAGCAGCAACAACCACCCGGATGCCCAATGGTTTCCCGATGCCGGTCTCGGCCTCTTCATCCACTGGGGCCTGGCCTCGGTGAAAGGCACCGGCGACCTTTCTTGGGGCATGCTCGCCAACAAGCCGTGGAAGGACAAGACCGTCACCCCGAACACCTACTACGGTTGGGCACGCGAATGGAAACCGGACAAGATCGATTACGACAGCCTGCTCGCCAAGGCGAAGGCCGCCGGCTTCAACTATGCAGTCATGGTCACCAAGCATCACGATGGCTTCGCCCTCTGGCCCACCGACCAGGGCGACCTCGGCACGAAGCAGTTCCTCGGTGGACGCGATTTCGTGAAGGAATACGTCGCGGCCTGTCACAAGCACGGACTCAAGGTCGGCCTCTACTACTCGCCACCGGATTGGTGGTTTGATCGGCAGTACAAGAGCTTCGCCATGCGTGGCCCTTCACTCGACATGGACCACCAGCCGGTCCAACTCCCGAAGAAGCCCGCCGACCACGACGCCAAACGGAAGGCCTACGTCACCGCCCAGGTCACCGAACTCCTGACCCGCTATGGGAAGATCGATCAGATCTGGTTCGATGGTGGAGCGGGTGAAATTCCCAACTCCGAGGTCCGTCGCCTGATGCCGGGCATCGTGGTGAACCGTCGCAATGGCGGCGGAGGCGACTATGGCGACTCCGAGGGAAAGCCACCCGCGAAGCGCTTCAAGGGCTGGTTCGAAACCTGCGAAACCTGCTGGCCATCCAACAAGTGGTCCTACACCGAGAACGCCGGCTGGGACAGCGCCCCGCAGGTGATCGACGAACTCGTCCGGCTCCGCGCCTGGGGCGGAAACCTTCTGGCCAACCTCGGACCGAAAGGCGACGGCAGCATCCCGGAGCAGGCCACCGCCGCGTGGAAGGAAATGGCGGACTGGATGAAACACAGCCGCGAGTCGGTCATCGCTACGAACGGCGGACCCTTTCCGGAAGCAGTCAATGCGCCCGTCACCACCCGCGACGGCATCGCCTACGTCCACTTTCTCCCCTCGATCACGACGGAGGTGGTCTGGAAAAACGCTCCCAAACCCGTGAAGGCCAGCCTGCTCCGCACCGGTGCCGAGGTTCCCTTCGAATACAGCAACGGCCTGCTGAAACTCACCCTGCCGAAGGACACCCGCACCGCTCTCGACGACGTCGTCAAACTCCAACTCTCCCGCTGACATGAAAGCCCTCAAACTCCTCTCACTCGCGTCCATTCTGTTAGGCACCCTGGCTCAGGCTCAGGAACTCGACCTCGCCTCACGCGTCAAACCCCTTCCCGCCGCCAACCGCTTCGCCGTCGACGGCTACTTTGTCTGGTGCGGCGCCCCGGTGAAAGGGCCCGACGGAAAGTATCATCTCTTCTATTCGCGCTGGCCTGTCTCGGTGGGCTTCGCACCCGGCTGGGCCATCCATTCGGAGATCGCCTATGCCGTGTCCGACAAGCCGGAAGGCCCCTACAAGCATGTCAATGTCGCACTGCCCCCTCGCGGCATCAACCCCGCCACTGGCAGGAAATACTGGGACGCCGATGTCACCCACAACGCCAACGCCTTTTTCCACAACGGGAAATACTGCCTCTACTACATGGGCAACTACGGCGACGGAAAGGACTACCCCACCCATCGCAACCACCAGCGCGTCGGGGTCGCCATCGCTGAAAATCCCGCCGGGCCCTGGAAGCGGCTCGACCAGCCGATCATCGACATCACCGATGACAAGAAATCCTTCGACTCCCTCTGCACCACCAACCCCGCCGCCTGCGTTCGCCCGGACGGTGGCGTGCTGGTGATCTACAAGGCGGTGCAACATGTGGAAGGCAAGGTCATGGGAGGTAACGTCCTCTTCGGTGCCGCCGTGGCCGACAAGCCCGAGGGCCCCTACACCAAGAAGACGGGCCATATCTTCGAATCCGAAAAGCCCGGCAAGCATTGGATGGTCGCCGAGGATCCCTTCATCTGGTTCAGCAAGAAATACGGCAACCGCTACTACGCCGCCGCGCGCGATGTGGTCGGCACCTTCAGTGGCGCAGCTGGTGGCATCTGCCTGTTCCAGTCGGACAACGGACTCGACTGGAAACCCGCCGCCAACCCCAAGGTCATCGGCGACTCCTACCCGCTCGAAGGCGGTGGCACCAGCACCGCCCGCATCGAGCGGCCCTTCATCCTTCTCGAAAACGACGAGCCGACCTATCTGTTCGGAGCGGCCGATGGTTACATGAAGGCCGGCAAGATCAGCACCAACGTGCAGATCCCCTTCGGCCCGCAGCCCTGAACCCTTCCCGACATGCTCCTCCGCTCCCTTACGCTTTGCCTGCTGGCGATCCTCCCCTGCCTCGCGGCCGAACCCCGGAAGGCCTGGCGCATCATGCCCATCGGGGACTCGATCACCGAGGGCGGCTCGACCTTTTCCGTGTATCGACTGCCGCTTTGGGAGAAACTCACAGCAGCGGGATATGTCTTCGAGTATGTCGGATCGAAAAGCTCGCCCAGCCGTGTCGGTCCCCTGCTCCACGAAGGCTACGGTGGCAAGAACGCGGAGTTCCTCGCGGGGGTGGTTCCCGGTAACTTCGCGAAAACCCCGGCTGACATCGTCCTGATCCAGGCAGGCCACAACCACTCCATCGAGGAAAAGCCGATCCCCGGCATCCTCAGCGCCACCGAGTCAATGATCACCGCCTTCCGGAAAGCCAACCCGAAGGTCATCATCCTCCTCGCCCAGCCGATCCTCAGCGGCAAGCTGCCGAAGTACTCCTATCTGCCCGACCTCGGAAAGGAAATCCCCACCCTCGCCAAGCGCCTCAACACCGCCGACTCCCCCGTCATCGTGGTCGATCAGGCCAGCGGCTTCGATTTCCAGACCGATGCCATCGCCGACAAGGTCCACCCCAACGCCTCGGGCGCGGAGAAGATGGCGCAATGTTGGTTCGACGCTCTCACCAAGGTCATGGGAAAGCCGGAGCCGAGGCCCGTGCCCAAGGTTGTCCCCTTCAAGAAGACCCCACAAGGAGATCTCAGCCTTCATCTCTTCCTTCCGGCCGCCGCCCCCTCCGACACCAAGCGGACTGCCATCGTGTTCTTTTTCGGCGGCGGTTGGTCCGTCGGCACTCCCCTCCAGTTCTATCCGGAATGCGCCCATTTCGCCGCGAAGGGAATCGTCGCGATCAGTGCCGACTATCGCATCCAGTCGGTCCACAAGACCAGCCCCTTTGAAAGCGTGGCCGATGGCAAGTCCGCCATTCGCTGGGTCCGGGAACATGCGGCCGAACTCGGCATCGATCCCAATCGCATCATCGCCGCCGGAGCCTCTGCTGGCGGACAGGTCGCGGCGGCGGCTGGGACCCTTCCAGGTCTCGACGAACCAACCGATGACCCTTCGATTTCCTCCCGTCCGAATGCCATGATCCTCTGGTATCCGGTCATCGACAACGGCCCGGACGGTTATGGCGATGCCAACGTGAAGGCGCGCTACCAGGAAATCTCCCCATTGCACAACATCACCGCCTCCACGCCGCCGACGCTCATGTTCCTCGGCACCGCCGACAAGCTGATCCCCGTCTCCACCGGCCGGGCCTTTGAACAAAAGATGAAGGCCGCCGGAGTCCGCTGCGATTTCCAGCTCTTCGAAGGTGCCGGTCACCCGATCTACGAATATCGCAAAGGTCCCTCGCAGCTGCGCGATGATATCCTCTCAGCCGCCGACAAGTTCATCGCCAGCCTGAAATCCTGATAGGATGTCTGAAATATCATAGAGAGGAATTCGACCGCAATCGGAACGAAGTTGAGATGAACCTAAGGTCAGATGGACGCAGATGAACGTGAACTTGAAGAGGGATCGCATGCTTCAATTCAAAAACTTTCGGTCTCTTGATCTGCGTTCATCCGTTTATCTGCGGTTCAAATCCCTCCCCCCAACTCAATCCCCTCCCCCGCCATGCCCGCCGTGAGCCTCGCCATCGGGGAAACCGAAGCCGCGCCGAACCGACGCCATCTCGGCTGTTAGACGACCGCTTTCCTCCCTAACCATCAGCGGCGGCTCCTCGGTCATCACCCCATCGAAGGCCGACGCGTGACGGCAGGCAAACAGACTGAACAGCGCCGGCAGGGTCTCGCGTGGAATCACATCGCGCAGGCTCACCGTCTTCAGACCCGCCGCCGCAATGCCGTCCAGCGCCCGTTGCTTCTGCGGCGTGGGAAAACACAGCACGAACCAGCCATCGGCAGCCAGATGCCTCGCCGCCGCGCGGGCGTAGTCGCTCACATCCCCGCGCAGCTCGAATCGCGCATGGGCCTTCTGTGAATCCTTCGGGATCACCCCGCTGCCTTCCGGGAAATACGGCGGACTGCCGGTGATCAGCGGAAATTTCTTATCCAACGCCAGCTCACGGAGATCGCCGTGCGAGCAGTCGACGCGCGACCGCAGGCCATTGGCGTCGAGGTTCGATTGCAGCAGCCGGTAACTGATTTCCTGAGCCTCCACACAGATCAACCGCGCCACCGGCCCCATGCCCCAAAGGGTCAGCAAGCCCACCGTGCCGATCCCGGTCCCCAGATCCAGATGTTCCTCCACCTTCGGCGAAACCTGGAGAGCATACCAGGCGGTCAGCACGTCATCGATCGAATGCCGATGCCCGACCTTCCGCTGGGCAATCAGCCAACCCGCCTCGCCCCCCGCATCATCCCGAAGTCCCCTCGCCTCCGACCCATTCGGCCCGGTCAAGGCATCCAGCGTGATCCGCTCGCCAAGTTCCTTCTCCAAACCAGCACGCTCCTCCAACCAGCCCCTCAGGCCAGGCGATTGGGTCGTTGCAGCGGTATCCGGAGAAGTCATCGGCAAGCCCATCCTCCCCACAGACCCTCCACCCGCAAAGCCAGAAATGACGGCACATCCGCTCCCTTCGAGGCAGCGCTTTCCAGGCGCATGTCCCTCTCATTCGGCTAGGCGGATGGAATCCGCCGCCACAGGCCGGGCTGCAGCCACTGGGCCTCCAGGTCCCGGCCGTGCACGCACTCTCAGATCAATACCTAATCTTGTTCAGCTTCAGCGAAGTATGACCCAACTGAAAACCGAACACTTCAAACTAAAGACTCTCTTGTAGAAAATGTTTTAACCACAAAGAACGCAGAGAACACAAAGAAGATTCTGATTCTGGATCTTTGGGTTCCTTGTGCTCTTTGTGGTAATTCATTTCTACAGATTGCTGCCACTGCTTGTGCCGAAGTCTGTCAGGTCCCGCTGGGACGAAGATGGGACGAAATCGGCCTGAGCTTGGCACCATGCGATGCCCTGATTTCATCCGACTCCTCACTCCCCGATCGCCAGCCAGTTGAATTCGACGGCATGGACCCGCGTGGTGGACCAAGTGCTGATGATGGCTTGGCTCCCAAGAGTGATGATGTCTTCATTTTCCGATAGATTGACCTTTGCCCCCTGCCGCTCGAATTTCGAGGCAAGCGCCAATAGCTGCGGAGAAGTGGAAAGGGAATAGCTAGCTTGACCGGTGGAAGCATCGGTATCACCAATCTGATGCGCCGCTGATTGTGGGGCCGAAGTCAGTCCAGGATTCTCGGATGCTGCGGCGGTCCACTTCCATTCAGCGGCGTATTCCTTTTCAATGGCTTCAATGGAATGGATCCGGTTCTGATCCGGAAAGCCGAAGCGGTTGATGGCTCCGGTTTTCACGGAAAGCCGACCGCTTTACAGCTGATCAAGACTGATTCCGATCATGAAGAGGATTGAACCACAAAGAACCCAGAGAGCACAAAGAAGGGTCTGATTCCGGGCCTTTGTGTTCTTTGCGCTCTTTGTGGTAGTCCCTTTCTGTATTCTTCTTGCGCTTCTTGAGCCAAAATCAGTCACCTCCCGCTCTCACTCCCCGATCGCCAGCCAGTTGAACTCGACGGCATAGACCCGCGTGGTGGACCAGGTGCTGATGATGGCTTGAAAGCCGAAGCGGGTGATGGCTACGGCTTTCAGGGAGATGCGCCCGCTTTCCCGCTGATCGAGATCGAAGCCGCTCAGGCCGAGCTGGACCACCGGGGGCGAGGAAAAAGCGGAGTCAAAGACGACTTCGACGGTGTAGAAGCGGGCGGTGTCGGGATCGGTCACCGGTTCGGCCAGGGTCCAGCCCTCGGTCAGGATGCCGACGCCAACGGTGGAGGAGAGGAGGTTCCAGGGAGTGTAAGGAATCATGGGGAGGTGGACCGATTAGCAGCATCCGGGCCGGGTTTTGTCACAGCTTCGACGGAGACGAAATGCCCTAGCGGATGAGGAAGAGTTCTTTAACCACAGTGGAAGCGCAGCGGACACGGACGAGCTTCCTCATTCAATTCCTCGTCAAATCAAGAGGATGGACACAGATTGAAAGAGTTGGCGAAACTCCGGATAAAAGGCCATCGATAAAACCTCCATGCGCTCTCTGATCCTGCTCCCATTCCTCTGCCTGTCTGCGCTTGCCGAGCCGTCACGCGAAGACGTGCTCACGGAAACGCTCAGGCCTTACACGGGTCCGATCGTCAAAGGCGTGGATCCCAGCACGCTGACGGGAAAGCTGATGGTCGGCTATCAGGCCTGGTTCAACGCGCCGGGCGACGGCGCGGAGCGGGGCTGGGTCCATTGGTCGAAGCGCCATGACAGCTTCGCGCCCGGGACCGCGAGGATCGATCTTTGGCCGGATCTGTCGGAACTGACTGCGGCGGAGCGTTTCAAGACCGGCTTCGAGCTGGCTGATGGGAGACCGGCGGAGGTCTTCAGCTCGTTCAAGAAGGAAACCGTGCTACGGCATTTCCAGTGGATGAAGGACTACGGCATCGACGGGGCCTTCGTGCAGCGCTTTCCCTCCGACCTGGGAGGAGTCGCCGGCCTGCGGCACTGCAACACGGTGCTCGCAAGCGCCCGGGAAGGAGCCAACCAACACGGCCGGACCTATGCGGTGATGTATGATCTCAGCGGACTGGGTGCGGGCCAGTCCCTCAGGGTGATCGAGGATTGGAAGGCCCTCCGGACGCGCATGAAGGTCACCGAGGATCCGGCGTATCTGCACCACGAAGGAAAGCCACTGGTCGCAGTCTGGGGCGTCGGCTTCAACGACGGGCGGTCCTACACCCTCGACGAATGCCGGAAGCTGGTGGAGTTCCTGAAAGCGGATGGCTGTGCGGTGATGCTGGGCGTGCCGACCGGTTGGCGCAGCCAGGATCGCGATGCGGTGAAGGATCCGGCGTTGCTGGAAGTGCTGGCGCTGGCAGATGTGCTGAGCCCGTGGACGGTCGGCCGCTACCGCACCCCGGCAGACGCGAAACGCCACGGGGAAAAGACCTGGCAGCCCGACGTGGCCTGGTGCGTGGAACGGAAGATCGATTTTCTGCCAGTGGTGTTTCCCGGTTTCAGTTGGGCGAACATGCAGGACAAGACCCTCGATGAGATCCCACGCCTGAAGGGCGAATTCCTGTGGTCGCAGTTCGTCGCGGCGAAGCGCTCCGGAGCGTCGATGATCTACGTCGCGATGTTTGACGAGGTCGATGAAGGCACGGCGATCTTCAAATGCACCCAAGACGTGCCGGTGGGCGAGGGTGTTAGATTTCTCACCTATCACGGTCTGCCGCCCGACCATTATCTCAAGTTAACAGATGCTGGCGGAAAGCTGCTGCGTGGTGAGATCCCTGTGACGGAGGAGATGCCATCACTTGAGCGGAGATGAGCAGTCTCAGGCTCCGCTGAGGTCGAAGAGCTTGGCGAGATTCGAGCAACGGCTGACCGCGACCACGCCATCTCCAGCTTGCAGGACGGTGTCGCGACCGGGCCTCAATTCGGTGCCACCGGTCTGGCGATGCAGGGCGACGACGATGACGGAACCCGAATGGAGCCCTTCGAGTTCGGCAACGGTCTTTCCGACAAAGGGCGAGTATTTCGGAAGGACCGCTTCCTCCAGTTCAAGTCCAAGGTCGCTGAGTTTTTCCTGAAGATTGAGGGACTTCTCGGAGTCGTCGATGAGCTCGGAGGCTTCTGGAAACAGAATCAAATGGCTGATGCGCTCGGCTCCGATGTGGGCGGGCAGGACGACACGGTTGGCACCGGCCTGGAGCAGCTTGCGTTCGGTCGAGGGATCCTCACCGCGTGCGATGATCGTGAGGTCGGCATTCAGATCGCGGGCGCTGAGGGTGATGAAGACATTGCTGGCATCGGAGGGCAGCACGGTCGCGACGACGGCGGCACGGGTCACCCCGGCTTCGATCAGGACGGACTCCTCGGTCGCCTCCCCTTCCAGGGTCAGGTACCCGGCCTCGCGGGCGGACTCCAGGCGCTTCGGGTCCTTGTCGATGATGATGAAGGGGCGTTGTCCGGCTTTCAGATCAGCGGCGACCATCCGGCCGATGCGTCCGTAGCCACAGATGATGGCATGTTGGTTCAGTTTTTTCAGTTCGGCACTCATGCGTCGGTCTCCCAGGGCTCGGCGGATCTGTCCTTCCAGAAGAACCTGGACGAACGCACCGCTGACAAAAATCACGCTGAAACAACCGAGGGCGATGAGCCCCATGGTGAAGCCCCGCAGGCCCTCCTCCTGGATCGGCCG
>JAIXPW010000188.1 GCA_027485995.1 Verrucomicrobiaceae bacterium | reverse complement strand
GTGTTGGCACCGGTGAGGCTGAGGCGACCGCCGTTGACGGTGACGGTAGCTCCGACATCAATGACGTCGGCCAAGGTCAGGGCACCGAGACCGGTCTTGGTGAAGGGCTTGTTGATGTTGCCGCCGGTGCCGCTGAAGGTGATCGAGCCAGTGGCACTGGTGACCTCGATGGTCTTGTTCTGGGTTCCGGTGTCGATCCACAGGTTGCGGGCCGAGGTCTGGGTGCCGGTTCCGGTGTAACGGAAGGTGGCGTCATTGGCGATGCCGAGGTAGCCCGGGAGGCCGGTGGTATAGACTCCGATGCTTCCGGCACCGCCGGCGTCGGCGATGGAGGAGGCTTCGAGGGAGCCTCCGTTGAGGTTCGTTCCGCCGGTGGAGGAGTTTGTGCCGGTGATCTGGAAGCGACCGGCACCGGTCTTGGTGATGATGCCAGCGTTCGAGATGTTCCCAGAAACCACGAGGTCATTGGTTGCAGCACCGTCATTCACCGCCAAGGTGGCGTTGTTTACGAGGTTCAGCGGTGAATCGATGATGGAACTCGTGGCGGCCGCGTTGATGGTGTAAACCGAACCACCCATGGTGCGGATGCCGTCCAAAGACCCGACCCGCGTGGTGGTTCCGGCGGTCATGGTGAGTGTCAGCATGTATTGCTCCCCATTCAGGATCCAGTTTCCGCCGTTAAGGTTGACCGCTGGCGGGTTGCCACCGCCACCCACTCCGCTTCCCATGGTGTGGACAGCGGTGTCGAGTGTCGCTCCGGCGTTGACGGTGATGGTTTTACCGACGAGGTAGCCGGTGCTGAATCCACCGCCGCGGGCGACGAAGGTTCCAGCGTTGACGATGACGTCGGCGTTGTTCCCGGAGGTGCTGGTGGTAAGGCTGCCTGCTCCATTTTTCACCAGGGTTCCACCACCGGTGAACTTGCGGCTCAAGGTCTGGGCATCGGAGCGGTTGATCTCGAGAGTCCCCGTGCCTCCGATGGTGATGTCACCCGTGCCGCCGAGCGCACCAGTGGTGCCGCCGTTGCCAACCGCGACCGTGCCATTGTTGATGGTGGTGGTGCCGATGTAGGTGTTGTTGTTCAGCAGGGTAACCTTGCCGGTGTTGTTCTTGAGGAAGCCACCATTGCCGATGATCGGGGCACCGCTGAGGGTGTAGTCCACGGAGGCGTCGAAGGTGGTGGTGGACGGCTGGATGCTGCCGGTGAGGGTGATCGCCGGGGTGGCGGCTCCGTCGTCGGTGAACTTCACCGCATCGTAGGTGTAGAACTTGCTGGTCAAGTCATCGCTGAAGGTCTTCCAGTTCGAGGTGGTGTTGAGATCCCAGTTGCCATCGACATTGCCGAGCCAGATGACGGTGTCGATCGCATCGATCTGAACCTGCACCTGGGTGTTGACGGAGTCGTCCACCAGCGAAGCCGCGAAATGCGGATTGGCGAGCGGAGCCAGCGAGAGGCCTGCGAATCCAAGACCGCCGATGGTGCCGTTGTAGTCGATCAGGGTCAGGGTATCTCCGACGAACAGGTCACCGGCGGGGGTGACGCTGAGAGTGGAGGCGGTGGGAACGGTGAAGGCATCGGCGGTCGTGACCGTGAACTTGTCACCGGTGGAGAAGTTGGCGCGGAAGGCGGCAGTGCCTCCATTGAGGGCGAGAGCACCAAGAGTGGAGGGTCCGGAGGTGGAAGGAGTCCCGGCTTGGATCGTTCCGCCAGTATTGGCGGACAGGGCCGAGCTGGTAAGCGTGGTGCCGGGGAACAGGGTTCCGCCGTTGACCGAGGTGGCCCCGGTGTAGGACTTGGTGCCGGTAAGAACCAGGCTGCCCGCGCCGGTCTTGACCAGGCCGCCGGTGCCCGAAAGCGTGCCGGAGAGGGTGATCGTGCGAGGCGTGGTGTTGTCCACCGAGTCGAGCGTGTTGACCGTGATCGAACCACCGGTTCCGGTGAGGGACAGATTCTGGGAACTCGACCAGTCAGCGAAGGCACCAAGCGTGCCGCCGCCGAGATTGAGCTGCTTGGCGCTGGCGGCCGTCACACCACCGACTCCGAGGTTGAGTCGGCCGCCGGTGAGGTTGTAGGCGGCGAAGTTGTTCCTGCTGTTGCCGAAATTCAGTCCCCTGAGGTTGGCGGTGCCGCCGGACTGGTTGAAGACGGTGTTGGTGGAGTCCCAGCCGAGGCTCAGCATGGCGTTCGTCGAGTTCAGAGCGCCGCCGGAGAGGTTGTAAGTGGTCTGGGCGTTCCAGTGGCCAAGCAGAAGCGAGGCTGCGGTGGAGTTGCTGTTGTCGCTTCCGGTGACGTTGATCGTGCCGGCATTGTGGTTGACGACGGAAACCGCTCCGCTGGCGTCACTGGTGCGCATGACAGGAGCCGTGATGCTGCTGCCGGTGTTCATGGTCATCGTGCCGTTCTGGACGCTGAGCAAACTGGTGGTGTTAAGGGTTGCGCCGGTCAGGGTCAGCGCTCCGGCGACCAGGTTGGTGGATCCGGTGTGGGTGGAGGTGCCGGTGTAGACCAGGGTGCCTGTGTCCTGTTTGTTGAAGTTGCCAGCACCTGTGATCGCACCGCCGTAGTTGAGGGTGAATCCTCCCCAGACCTGGAAGCCGCCACCGCCGGTGCCGAGGGTGATCCCACGGTTCGTGTCCAGGGTCAGGTCGAGACCCGCCGTGGTGTTTCCGGCCTGGATGCGGCCATTGTTGGTGAGGGTGAAGAAGTCCGCAACCGGAGAGCCTGGGGTGTTTCCGAGAGCGCTGTTCTGGTTGATCCGGAGAATACCGGTATCCACCGCAACCTTGCCGCTGAATCCGGCGTTGTTGCCGGTCAGGACGTTGGTGCTACTACCCCTGGAGGAAAGCAGAGACGAGCCGGAGATGGTTCCGGTGACGTTGATCTGGTTGAGGTTCTGGTTGTTGATCGAGGCGTCACCACCAAGTGTGAAGGCACCGGTCCAAGTGCTGGTTCCTCCGCCCATGTTGATCAGGCTGGTGCCGGCGTTGAGGGTGACATTGTTGGCGATAGTGCGGGTCCCGTAGGTGCCAAGGAGGGAGGTACCATTGACGGTGATGGCGTTGGTTCCCGAAGCGGTGTCGTTGTCCTCGAACCAGAGAGTGCCAGCGTCCACCACATAGGTGATGTTGGAGGCGACACCACGCATGGAAACTTGGTTTGTGCCGACTTTTCTGAGGGTGAAGCCGCCACCGGTGATAATGCCGTTGCTGACATTGGTGGCACCATTGCGACCGACATCGAATCGTCCTGCATTGCCGCCGATTTCCGCATTTCCTGAGAGAGTCAGGTTGAGGATGCTGGAGTCTTCGAAGACTGCGGTTGCAGAGGAGTTGGTAATGGCTCCAAGGCCTCCGGTGCCATCCCCACCGTCACCTGCGATGGTCCAGGTGGTGTTGGTGGTGTTGCCAAGTAGCACGCCATTCAGGTCGGCACGGGCACCGCTTGCGACGGTGACGCCGCTGGTTGAACCAAGTGCTGTGGCGGTGGTGGTAGTGAAGAGTCCAGCGTTGATGGCAACCGGACCGGTGAAGGAGTTGGTGCCACCGAGGCTGAGGGAGGAGGTGCCGCTCTTGGTCAGGCCAGTGGTGCCGGCGATGCCACCTGCTCCTGCGATGGAGTAGGTATAGAGGCTGTTGTTGACCGTGATGCTGGCGGGCTGGACGGAAACTCCGAGGCCGATCGTCTGGTTGGCGCCGGGAGTGTCATTGAATGTGACGGCATCGCCGAAGAGGAACTTCGAGGCGGCGGGGGTGGTGTCGTTCCAGTTGCTGGTGGTGTTGACGTCCCAGTTGGAGCCGCCGGTGCCGGTCCAGGTCAGTGAGGTGTTGCCAAGGGTCAGGTCAACGGCGTTGGCGCTGACGATGAAGACCGGGCTGCGATAGCTGGCGGCGTTTGCGAGGACGAAGTTGGAGGCCGTGGCAGTGGTGCTGCCGAAGTTGAGAACGCGGATCGTTCCGGCGGTGGGTGGTGCACCTCCGGCGAAGCTCACGGTGGTGGCTCCGGTCATGGTCAAGGCCCCGCTGGTGGTGAGGGCTCCGGTGGTGGAGGGATCAATGACCAGGTTGCCCGCACCTGAATAGGTAAGGGAGCCTCCCGAGCCTTCGCCCCGGAGGGTGGTTCCGGCGGCCATGGTGATGGCTGAGCCGGTGACTGAACCGGGGAGGTTGAGGGTGGAGGTGCCGTTGACGTTGACCGCTCCGCCACCGCTCTGGGCACCGAGAATGTTGAAGGTTCCGGCAGTGACGGTGGTGGCTCCACTGTAGGTGTTGGTGCCGCTGAGGGTGTTGGTGCCATTGAGGGCGGTGATGGCCAAGGAGGTCGCGGTGCCGTTGGTGATGTTTCCGCTGAAGGTGCCGCCAGTGGTGGAGTTGGCGGTGCCGAGCGTGAGGGTCATCGCGCTGGCCGCGCCGCCGGAGATCGCCCCGCTGATCGTGCCGCCTTCGGTGCCGATCGTGGAGTCCCCGAGGAGGGTCAGGGCTCCGGAGAGGGTGCTGCCGAGTCGGATGGCACCGCGGATTTCTCCGTTGCCGGTGCCGATGATCGAGACGGCATTGGGAACCGTACTGGCGACGTAGAACTGGTTGCCCGCAGTGACGTTGATCGTGGCGGCGGTGGCGAGGTTCAGGCCGGTCGAGGTGAACTTGTTCGAGCCGCTGCCGATGAGCTCGACCACCCCGGTAAAGCCGGTGTTGGCTCCGGTGAGGTAGGTGTTGTTGGCGGTGCCGGATAGGTTGAACTGGATCTTGCCCGTTCCGCTGAAGGTTTGGGCGTAGGTATTGGTCGTCGCGCTGTTGAGGGTGACGGTGGCCCCGGTGGAAATGGCGGTGATGCCGGTGGTGGGCAGGGTGGCTCCTCCGTTGGCGGTCAGGTTGCCCGCGCTGACGACGGTGCCGCCGGTGTAGGTGTTGGTGCCGGACAGGGTGGTGGTTCCTGCTCCGGTCTGGGTCACTGAACCGGTGCCGCTGATGGAGTTGGCGACCGCGACTGCGGTGCTGCGGTTGAAGTCAAGCGTGCCATTGTTGACGACAGCTGCGGTGCCCAGGGTGCCGGCGGTGCCGGTGATCTGGAGCGTGCCACCGTTGATGGTGGTGGTCCCGGTGTAGGTGTTGGTGGCGGAAAGGCTCAGGGTGCTGCTGCCGGACTTGGTCAGCGCTCCGGAACCGGAAATGATGCCGCCGAGTGTCGAGTTGGCGGAAGAGCTGTAGAGCAGGGTTCCACTATTGGTGATGGTTCCGTTGTAGGTGCCGAGCGAACCGGTGCCGCCGATCTCCAGGGTGCCTGCGCCGATGGCAGTGGCTCCAGTGAAGGTGTTGGTGCCGCTTAGGACGACCAGTCCAGTGCCGCCCTTGGTCAGGGACACGACTCCGGTTCCGTTGTCGGTGATTGCAGAGCTGACGGTGATGGTGTTGCTGCTGCTGTTGGTGATGGCGAGGTCACCGGCGGTGTCGATGGCACCTCCGCCGGCGGTGAGGGTGCCGTTTCCGATGGTGAGGGATCCCTTTCCAATACCCGAGAAAATGCCGCCGGAGACCCCGAGACGCAGGGTCTGGGTGCCGGAATCGATCACCGTCGCGGTGGTCTGGTTTTGAAGAAGGGAGCCGATGTTGGTGATGGACGCGCCGAGCAGGACATCGCCAGAGGTGCCACCGTTGAGGCGGATCTGGGAGGCACTGTTGTCAGCGATGGTGCCGGCGAAGGGGACGTCGGTGTAGCCGGTGAAGGCGGTGATCGGTCCGTTGGCGAGGTTGGTCGAGTTGGTGGCCCAGTCGGTGCCGTTGATGGTTGCCCAGGAGCCAAGGACGCCGTTGGCGTTGTTGGTGTTGTTCGTCGTGGCGATGCCATCGGCGGTGAAGTTGACAACAGCACCGGGAGCGGGAGTGATGGTGCCAAGCTGAAGGACAGCGCTGCCGCTTGGGCGGCTGATGGTGGCGGGGCCGCCGGTGCCGGCGGAGATGGCGGTGGAGCCGACGACTTCGGTGTGGGTGCCGCCGATCAGGTTGAGGGTCGAACCGCTGGCGAGGGTAAGTGCGGCGGCGTCGTTGATCTTGCCGGTGTCATTGGTGCTGTAATCGAGCGCCAGGGTGGCTCCATTGGCAACGGTGAAAGCGCTGTTGCCGGTGGGAGAGCCGGTGATGGCAAGGGTTCCCGCATTGACGAAGGTGGCACCGGTGTGGGTGTTGGCTCCGGCGAGGGTGAGGGTGCCGGAACCGACCTTGGTCATGTTGGCTGAACCTCCGAGCACACCGCCGAGCGTGGGGTTGTTGGTTCCGGTACCGATCGTGTTGGCGAACTGCATCGTGACCGGGTTCGGCAGGGTGAACGAGCCGGCGAACTGGAGGTTTCCTGCGGCGCTGCTGTTGCTGTTGAGAATCAGCGGATTGGTGCTGGCTCCGAGCGAGGCGGCGTTGGTGACGATCACGCCGCCGCGGTTGACGTTGACCGAACCGGTGAAGGTATTGGTGCCGGACAGGCGGTAGGTGGTAGTGCTATCGCCTCCAGTGCTACTGTTCAGGAACAGCGTGGCATTGGCTCCGCCTCCGCTGATGACGCCAGTGAGGTTCAGCTCGGTGCCGGTGGTGGCACTGGCCGTGTTCTTGACGACGTTGTAATTCTGGGCGGTGCCGGGAGCGGGCAGCGTGATGTTGTTGGCGACCGTGGTGGCGGCGTTGTTGGCAACCGTGATGGTGCCTCCGGTGGCGCTGGTGATGGTGACGGTTCCGGTCCCGAAGCCGGTGGCCGTGCTGATGCTCAGTCCACCTGCGGCGAGGGTGGTGCCACCTGTGTAGGTGTTTGCCGCGCTGAGGGTGGTGGTGCCGGTGCCAAGGTTGCTCACAACCCCGGTGCCGCTGATCACATTGGCGACGGTGGAGGCGTTGTTGCGGTTGAAGGCGAGGGTGGAGTTGTTCGTGACCGCGCCGGTCCCGAGGGCTCCGGTGGCACCTCCGTCACCGATCTGCAAGGTGCCGAGGGTGATGGTCGTGGTGCCGGTGTAGGTGTTGGCACCGGTGAGGGTGACGACCGTGGCGTTGCCGGCGACGTTGGTCTTGGTGAGGCTACCCGCGCCGCTGATGATGCCGGAGAGGGTGAGGTTTTTGCCTCCCCAGATGCCGTTGATGGTGTTGGCACCGGTGATGGCGATGGCACCAGTGAGGGTGTGGTTGCCGTCCTCATGGGTGAGGGTGGCTCCATTGAGGTTGATGGCGTTCGCGTAAATGATCGCGGCGGCGGTGCTGCCGGTCTTGAAGCGCAGGGTGGTGCCAGAAGCGGCGGTGATCGCGCCGGTGCCAAGAGTGGTGTAGGTACCTGCGGCGGTGGGGGCGAGGGCTTGAAGCTCACCTGCGCCGATGGAGGTGGTGCCAGTCCGGGTGTTGGCGCCGTTGGAGAGGATAAGAATGCCGCTGTCGGTCTTGGTGAGGCTACCCGCGCCGCTCTGCAGGCCGCTCAAGGTGAGGGTTTGTGAGCCGTAGACCCGGACGGTTCCGTTGGACGCACCATAAGCGACGGGTCGGGAAATCGTATTGGTGACATTGGCGAGCAGACCGCCACCGTTCAGGGTGATGGTGTTGGAGGCATTTCCCAGAGTCGCATCGGCACCTGGGGAGAAGAGCCCGGAGGTGACGGTGATGTTGGCCGTGAAGGTATTGGCTCCAGAGAAGATCACCCCGCGTCCGGAAGCGCCGCCGCCGGTGGCGGACATGTCTCCATTGGAAGCGATGGTCAGGCCGCCGGTGAGCGAGCCGTCGATGGGAGTGCTGAGGGTGATGCTGCCGCTTGTCGCGAGGGATGAGGTGGTGATCGTCGCGCTCGTTCCCCCGAGGGTGAGGATGTTCGGCGAGGTTCCCGCCACCGTGTAACCAGCCGTGTTGAAGGTGAGACCGCCAACGGTGACCGGGGCGGTGATGGTGACCGTGCCGGCGGTTCCCGCGAAGATTGCCGTGTCGTTGTTGGTGTTCACCCAGGCGACGTGGGCGAGCGCGCTGCCCTGATCCCAGTTGGTGAGGGTGGTGTTCCAATTGCCAGCGGTACCTGCGCTGACACCGTCACCGTTGGTGCCAATGTTGGCAGTGCCGCCGTCCCAGAAACGGTTGGCCGCGTGGGCGGTCCCGAGGAAGCTGACGACGATCGCCTGTGCGGTGAAGAACTGGCGGAGGGTGAAGAGGAAACGATTGGAATTTCTGGGCTTCATAAGAGGAATGGTTTGTGACGAAAGGAACGATTAGCTGATAAACATTCGATTGAGAGGCATCAAGACGAGAATTTCCTAAAACGTCTCCAGCTGTAGCTCCAAAGAACTCTTTAAGGGGCGACCAGCTGGCAACATGAATGAGGTGAACCTCGTGGGTAGGGTTTCAGGTTTTTTTGGTTGAGGGACTCCCGCCCCCCAAAGTAGGGAGACGGGGATCTGATGGGAGCTTTCCGGGAATGCGGGTGAACAATCAGGGGATCGTCACGCTGAGGCGTCCGAAGAGCGAGTTGCCGGGAGCGGCGAGGCTACGTGGGATGTAGTAGATCACGCGGTCGATCCCGTTCGGAGCAGGAGCGAAGAAGTCATCGGTGGTCTGAACGACGACTCCGTTCGTTCCGTTGACTGCGGTGGTCCATGGACTGGAGAGGTCCTTGTCATACTGGGCAACGGGGTTGAGGTAGGCCGATGCGTCGGAGCGACGGAAGGTGAACTTCAGGTAATCGGTGGAGCCTGCGCCGACGTCGGTGGTGACGAGTTCAATTGCTGGCAGCAGGGCGCTGTCGTTTGTCGATGCCGGGTTGCCGCCGAGGATGAATTCGACGATGTTGGGAATGCCGTCATTGTCCGGATCGGCTCCAGGCAGTGCGGTGGTTCCCGCGACGAGATTGTAGGGGGCACCGGTAGCCCAGGCCAGAAGCGGATCGGCAATGTAGGCGGTGAGGGTGACTGCACCGGAGTCGTTGTAGGCGATCTTGAACGTGTTAGGACCAAGGATGATGTTGGTGCCTTCAGGCAGACCGGTGAAGGTGCCAGTGAGGCTGCCGGTGTAGGTGATGAGGGTCAGTTTGGTGCCGCCGGCGAGTGCGACCGGACTGACCGCGAGGTCGGCGAGTGAGAGCGCTCCCGCCAGGGAGACTGAACCGGTGACGTTAATCACGTCCGCCGTCGGGCTGCCGGAGGTGTTGATCTCGGCGGCGAGTGTGGAGCCCGAATTGAGCGTGAGGGCTCCGGTGGCGAGCGATTCGATGGCGGTGGCCGTGGTTCCCGGGGCGAGGATGCCCGAAACGGTGACCGGTCCGGCGAACCCACCGGTACCTCCCAAGGTGGTGCCCGAGGCGTTGGTGACCGCTCCGGTTCCGGAGACCGTGCCATTCATGAAGAGGCTTCCTGCCGAAACCGTGGTGGCACCGCTGAAGGTGTTGGTTCCTGCAATATCAAGTCGTCCTGCACCGGTTTTGGTGATGCCGTTGGTGCTGGTGAAGGGACCGGAGGCCTGGAGATCGGTGGTGGCCGCGCCGTCGGCGACATCGAGGGTCAGGGCGCCGTATTGCAGGCTGATGCCGTTGGTGTTCGAAATGGTCGAGGTGGTGGCGGAAGCCAGCGTGGTGATGACCGTGCCGGGCAACGAGCGGAGGTCGGCGGTCCCGTTGACCGTGCTGCCGGTCAAGACGAGGCGTCCCTGGCCGGAAACCGTGCCACCTGAGATGTACTGGGAGCCGTTGACCTGGAAGGTGCCACCGGTGTTGACGCGGATCTGGCTCATGGGAGCACCTGCGTCGATGTTGTCGCCACCGAGCGCGTGAGCGGTGGTGGTTCTCAGAGTGGCTCCGTTGTTGACCGTGATGTCGAGGGTGCGGAAGGGGAATGGATTCGCATTGAAGTAGCCGGTCCCGAATTCAAGGGCTCCTTCGTTGATGATGATGTCGTTGGCGGCTGTGGAAGTGGAGCCGCTGTAGGCGGTCAGCCTGAGGGTGCCCGTTCCGATCTTGGTCAGGGTGCTGGGGATGGTCCAAGCTCCGGAGGTTGTCAGGGTGGTGGAGGCGGCGACCGAGATGGTGGACGCTCCGGAGAGGCTGATTGGACCTGCGAAGGTGTTGTTGCCGGAGACGTTGGTGATGACGCCACCGGTCGGGGTGGTGCCGGTGCCTGTGATTGAGAGCGGTTCGGCCAGGGTGGTGATGCCGCCCTGGATTTCAAGAGCTGCGCCGTTGGTAACGGTGGTGCCTGCTGCAACGGTTCCGAGAGCGGCGGCACTCCGGATGTTCACGGTGCCGGCGACGATATTGGTCGCGCCGGTGTAGGTATTGGTCCCGGTCAGGACCAGACTGCCGATGCCGGTCTTGGTCACAAGGACCGCTCCGCCGGCGTTGTTGGCGATGACCGAGTTGATGGTGAGCGCATTGGTGGCGCTGTTGTTCGACAGGATGAGTTCGCTGTTGGCGGTGGTGCCGGCAGTGATGGAACCGGAGTTTACAGCGGTGCCAAGGGTGAGGGCCCCTCCTGTGGCCGGGATGAAGATGCCGCCGCCGTTGCCGAAGGCGAGGGTCTTCGCGGCGGTGTCGATCGTGGTCAGGGAGGTGAGGCCCTGATAGATCGACTGGAGGGAGGTGGTGGTGGCCCCGAGCGCGATGTTTCCGGAAGTTCCACCGAGCAGGCGGACGTTGCTGGTGGCTCCGTCAGCGATGGTCCCTCCGAAGGGCACGTCGGTGTAGCCGGTGAAGGCGACGATGGGGCCGTTGGCGGCGTTGGTGGAGTTGGCTGCCGGGGCACCGTTCACCGTGGCCCACAGTCCGAGGATGCCGTTTGTATTGAGGCTGCTGGTCGTGGCAATGCCATCGGCACCGAGAGTGAGGGTGGAAGTCTGCGAGCCACGGGTGATGTTGCCCAGCTGGAGGACCGAGGTTCCTGACGAGCGGGTGATGGTGGCCGCCACTCCAGCATTGATCGTGGTGGACGCGACGGCTTCCGTGTGGCTGCCACCGTTGAGGTCGATCGTGGAGTTCCCTGAAAAGGTCAGGACTCCGGCGTCGGCGAGCTTGGAGTTGTTCTGGGTGGCATAGTTGAGACCCAAGGTGCCAGCGGAGAGGCTGAACGCTCCCGTGGCGATGTTTGCGCCGGAGAGGTTAAGCGTGCCAGCCCCCACCTTCGTGAGGCTTCCGGCGCCACTGAAGACACCGGAGAAGGTGGAGTTGAAGCCGTTGGTATTGATGGTGCCTCCGGAAGCGCCCAGCACGGTGGCGCGGTTGGAGGTCACCGCAGCCGTGGTGTTGAGAGTGCCGCCGTTGAAGGTCAGCAGTCCCTTGACCTGAGCGGTGGCGGTGGCGCCAGTTCCAGGCGTGCCAAAGGTGACGGTTGGGTTGGCGACATACCCGTTGCCATTGGTGCCGATGGTGACTCCCGTGACTGCGCCGCTGGCCACGGTGGCGGTGGCGATGGCGGTGGCTCCGCTGTTGGGAGCGGAGATGGTCACAGCCGGTGCGGTGGTATAGCCAGTGCCCCCGGCGGTGATGGTCAGCGGACTGACAAGACTGCCGTCATAGGTAGCCCCAAGCTGGTTATCATTCGAAATGTTGAGAGTTCCACCGCTGAGGGTGGTGCCCCTCGTGTAGGTGTTGCTGGATCCCAAGCTGAGGGTACCTGCACTCACGGTGACATTGGCCGTGCCGCTGATCACACCATTGAGGGCGAGGGTTCCAGGCCCGGCCTTGGTGAAGGGAATCGAACGTGTGCCGCCTCCCGGGGTCCAGGTGATGGAGCCAGCGGCGTTTGAAATGTCGATGGTGGCGCTTGCTCCGGTGTCCATCCAAAGGAACTTCGAAATGGAGGCCGCCGTGGTGCCGGTGTATTGGAGGGTGCCGCCCTGGGTGACTTCCACGTAGCTGGTGGAGGCGGTTCCGCTGCCGATATTGCTGTTGGTATCAGCCACGGAGCCGACGCTGAGGATGCCAGCCCGGACCGCTGTACCACCGGTGAAGGTGCTCGTGCCTGTGATCGTGAGCGTGCCTGCGCCGAGCTTGATGAGATTTGCATTGGTGCTACTGCCGAGGGCGCTGGCAAGGGTCACGTTGTTGCCATTGGTGTCAAAACTGGCGGTCTTCCCAGTGGTCATGACGAGGCGGCTGGAGACGTCCTGAGTGTTGCCGGTGTTCCAACGCAGAATGCCGCCATTCATCGTAATGGCCCCGGTGGTGCCGAGCGAACCGTTGTTGAAGGCAACGGTGCCGCTGGTGAGGGTGGTGCCCCCGGTGTAGGTGTTGGCGCCGGTCAGGGACGAAATGTCATTGGTCCCACCGATGCGGGTGAGGGTGCCCGAGCCGGAGATGACGCCGCTGAACACCACACTGCTGAGTCCCCCGGCATAGCCACCCGCGTTGAAGTCTATGGTGCTGTTGGCAGCGAGGGAAATGTTGCTTGAAATCGTGGCTCCGTTCGGCCCCGGGCCGGTGCCCTGGATCGTGCCGCCATTGAGAACAATGGGGCTGGAGACCGTGAAGCCGACGCTGTATCGGTTGGTGGCGAGCGTGCCGCCGGAGTTGATGGTGATGGTGCCCGGGGTAGTGACCGATACGGCCTGCTGATTGCCTCCGCCGCCGCTGAGATAGGTGGTGCATAGCTGCAGCGCACCCTGGTTGATGACGATGTTGCCCGTGGTGACGGAGACTCCATTGAGGATCAGTCGTCCGGAGCCCGTTTTGGTCAGGGTGTTTCCTCCCAGTGAGAACGACCCGGAGGTGCCGGTGCTGTTGACGCCAATGACGAGATTGTTGGCGAGATTGAAGGTGGTGTCTCCGGCGAGGGCGACGCTGTTGAGGGTTCCGACAGTGGCGCTGGTGTTGATGATCGCGCCCCCGCCGCCGCTGCCGGTGCCGCTGCCGGTGACCAGCTCGGGAATCGTACTGAGATCCCTGCCGTTGACATCGAGTGTGGCCCCGGAGGCAATGGTGGTGCCGGAGGAGGTCGAGCCGAGGGCCGTGGCGCTGCCGAGTTTGAGTATTCCGGCATTCACCGAGGTGGCGCCGTTGTAGGTGTTGCTGGTGCTGAGGGTGAGGGAACCCGAGCCAGACTTGACGATCGAAGCAGTTCCAGAAATGGAGCCGGTGCCGGACAGGGTGTAGTCGCTGCTGGAGTTGAAGGTTACCACGCCCGGAAGCACCGTGCTGGAGAGATTGATGGAGCCGGAAAGCCCTGTGTCGTCGAAGGTCACGTCATCTCCTGCGTAGAAGGTGGAATCGGCGGGATCTGACCAATTGCTTGTGGCGGCGACGTCCCAATCCGAGGAACTCGCCGCGCTCCAGACGAGGCTTTTTCCGACGAAGCCGAACGACACTTCAGTGCCGGAGTCCGTGAGGCTGGGGCTGCGGTAGTCTGCGAAGTTGGCGACCACGAGATCCGTTCCCACCGTGCCGACGAGTCCGCCATGGGTGAAGATCTTGTTGGGTGCGTTGGCGACCGGCGGCTTCGAGAAGACGATGGTATTGGTGCCGCTGAGGGTCACGTTTCCGGTCACATTCAGGGCTCCGGCTGTAGATGGATCGACGGTGAGGGTGGCACCGGAGCTCTGGCCCATGTTCAGGCTGCCGCCGATGGTTCCTTCACCGCTGAGAGTGGTGCCGTCGTAGAGAGTCACATTGGAACCGACAGAGCCTGTCAGGTTGAGTGTGCCGACGTTGACATCGAAGAGGCCGTTGTGGCTGCTGGTGCCACTCAAGGTAAGGGTGCCGGCTCCCTGCTTGATGATGTCGACATTGCCCGCAAGCCCGGCCGAGATGGTGCGAGCGGCTGCTCCAGGGTTCAATAGCACGCTGCCGCCGGTGGCGGTGTTTGCGAGGGTGATGATTCCCGAGCCAGTGATGTCGTTGCTGAGGGTGATGGTCGAGCCGAAGATGTCGAGTGTGGAGGTGGTGGCGCTGTTGGCATTGATTACGGATCCCCAGGTGGCGTTGGAGACGGCCTTGAGTGTGCCGCCATTGAGGATGACGCGGTCACCTGCGGCTGCGGCTCCGATGCCGCCGGAGCCGACTTCAACGGTGCCGAGCGATGAAACCGTGAGCGTCATGTCGCCGACGCTGTTGCCGTTGGCATCGAGCTGGATGGTGCCGGCCTTGAAAATCGCAGAGCCGGCACCGCCACCGACGGCAATGTCGCCCTGTCCGTCCCAGCCGATATTGGCGGTGATGGCGGAGGCGTCGAGGGTTCCTCCGGAGAGGTTGTAGGTGCTTCCAGGATTGGCAGCGTTGTTCCAGTGGCCGATGCGAATGCCGCTGCCACCGGTGAGGACGGTGACGGTGCCACCTGATTGATTGACGCGGCCTGAGTTCCCGGAAGCGTTCCCGATGTTGAGGTACTTCGTGGTGACCGTGCCGCCGGAGATGTTGAGGTTGTTCGCGACCGTGGTTCCTGTCATGGCGACCGTATCGGCCGTGACGGTGGCCCCTGACAGGGCAAGGGTCTGCGCTCCGCCCACGCTCAAGGTTCCGGCTGCTCCGAGATTGATCGTGCCAGTCAAGGTGGTCGTGCCGCTGGCTCCGGAGGTCTGGAGGGTGACGCCGGTTCCAGTGACATTGCCGTTGAGGTTGAGGGCTCCTCCACTGGCATCCAGGGAAAGGGTGCTCGTGCCGGAAATGGTGATGTTGTTGGCGAGGGTGATCGCCGAGGAACCGGACTGCACCGCGATGGTGGCACTGCCTCCGACGGGGAGGGTGAGGGAGCCGATCGCGTTGCTGTTGTTCTTGATGCCGAGCGTGCCTCCGTTGAGGTTGACGGCGCTGTAGGTGTTGGTGGCCGAGTTCTCGATCGAAGCAACTCCGCCGGTGATGGTAAGGGTGCCGGTCAGGGCATTGGTTGAAGTCTGGAACCGGGTGGTGCCGCCCTGGTTGGTGAAGGTGCCGCTGTAGCCGGAAAGGTTTCCAGTCAGGCTGAGGGTTCCTCCATCGGTGCGGTTGATGGGCCCGGTGCCAGTGATGGCTCCACTCCAGGCTGCGGTCGTGGTGGTACCGTAGCCTCGGAAAGTGCCTCCGCCCGCGAGGATCTGGATGTCTCGTGCGAGATTGATGTTGGTTCCGTTGTCGAGCAGCCCGCCGCCATTGAGGACGATCTTGTTTGCGGCGTTTCCAAAAGCCGAGTCGGCGGCGTAAGCGACAAGGCCTGAGGTGATGGTGACGTCACCGCTGAAGGTGTTCACGCCGCTGAGCCTCGTGACGGAGCTGTTGCCACCACCCGTAGCGGTGAGATTGCCGTTCGATGCGATGGTGAGACCATTGGTTCCGGTGATGACCGATGCCAGAGTGAAGGTTTTTCCCGAAGTGGTGCCCCAGGCAGAGGTATTGATGGCCCCCTGAGCCGCTCCGAATGCCAGGGTGCCGCCTGTAATGGTGAGATTGGAAAGCTGGCTGTTGAGGGTGATGCCGACGAGGCTTTGGGTTCCACTGACCGTCACGGTGCGTGTGCCGGTGAAGTCGGTTCCAGCGGCAAAAACGGCGGTGTCGCCTGGAAGCCATGCAGCCGTTGCACTGGTGCCTGCGGAGGAGGCGCTCCAGTTGGCGGTGGTCGCATCCCACGAGCCATCCACGTTTCCTGACCCGGCCGTGGCGGCGTTGGTATCCCAGTAGACCGTCGCAGCCATGGCGGGCGACGAGAGGACGGTGATCACAATCGCCTGGGCGGAGAGGAAGTGGCGAAGGACGGAAAGGAAACGATTGGAGGAACTAGCTTTCATGGGGGGGATTAACGATAAAAAACAAAGTAGATGCGGATCGATTTGAGGGCTTTGACGAGGCCAATAGAAACCAAGACGTGCCATCGAGACGAAGAAGCTTCGCCTCGTGGCAGTTTTTGGGGGGGAGATGTTGCTTGAACGGAGAAGATCAGTTCAGTTCGGGGGAGCGGCGCTTTCTGCGAATCAGGGGGAGGGAGGCTCCGAGGAAGGCGATGAAGGCCACGGAGGGCTCAGGGACGATGGCGATCTGGTTGGAGCCTCCGTAGTTGTAGTCGAGGGTGAAGCCGACGGGAAGATTGTTGACCGTGCCAAAGGTGCCGGTGAGCCCGCCGGCGCCATAGGTGGCGAAGATGTAAGGCGTGTTCAGGTCGAACGAGCCGGCCCCGAGGTTGGTGAAGGTGACCGAGGAGTTGCTTCCGAGGTTGAGAGTTCCTGCGATGTCGAGGAAGTCGATGTTCGGAGTGGCGGTGGTGTCCCATTCAATGAGGAGAGAGCCATCGAGATCGAGGCTGCCGAGCCCCAGGGATTCGATTGATGCACCTGGGGAAAGGGTTGCTCCACTGAGGATGCTCACGCTGTTGGTGATCGAGCCCGTCCCGCCGAGGGTCGCCCCGCTGGAGACAGAGGTGGAGGAGGAACCCGACAGGGCACCATTGACGAGCAGGGTGCCGGCGGAGACGAGGGTTGCCCCGGTGTAGGTGGAGGTGCCGGAAAGGGTGAGTGCGCCAGCACCAGCCTTGGTGAGACCGCCGGAGCCGCTGCCGTTGTCGGCAATGACTCCGCCGTAGTTGAGGGTTTGGGAGCTGGCGACCTCGATGGTGCCGGAGCCCGATCCGGTGGCTGGACCCACCGCAATGCCACGGTTGCTGTTCAAGGTGAAGGCGGACGACACGGAAAGCGTGCCGCCGTTGAGCCCAAGCTGGCCAGCGGTGGTGGAGCCTGGGGCGGTGCCGAGATTGGCATCCGACGAAACGGAGACCTTGCCGCCGGTGATGGTGGTGCTGCCGGTGAAGGTGTTGGTGTTGGAGAGGGTGAGTGTGCCAGCTCCGTCCTTGGTGAGTGTGCCGGTGGTGGTCGCGATGACACCCGAGATCGTGGTGTCGCCCGCACCGCCGACCGTGAGGTTCTGCGCGGCTCCGCCGATGCCGCCGCTGAGGGTGATGGCTCCAGAATCCGAGTTGATGCGTGAAGCGGCGTTGAGCGTAACAGCCCCGGCGAAGGAGTTGGTGCCTGAGATGTTGCGCAGGGCTCCATCGCTCGAAACGCCGCTGCCGCTGAGGCCGAGGGTTTCGGCGCCGATGGTCACGTTGTTTGCGAGTTGGAGGGCTGCTCCGCTGGCAACAGTGGTGCCGGCGGCGGTGGTGCCGAGGCCGTTGGCATGATCAACACGGAGGGCTCCCGCATTCACCGCAGTCGCTCCCGCGTAGGAGTTGTTTCCAGTGAACTGCAGAAGTCCTGCTCCGGATTTGGTGACGCCGTTGGTGCTGGAAATGACAGTGGAGACCTGGAGATCCACCGCTGCGGCTCCCTCCGCCACGTCGAAGGCTACGCTGGCGAATCCAGTGCTGATGCCCCCTGAGTTTGAAATGGTCGAGGTGGTGCTGGAAGCGAGCGACGAGATGACGGTCCCTGGGACGGTTCTCAAATCGGACGTGCCGGTGACTGCCCCCCCTTGGAGAACGAGTCTTCCTTCACTGCCCAAGGTGCCACTTGAAATGTACTGGCTCCCATCGACTTGGAAGGTGCCGCCGATGACGCGGACCTGGCCGAACGAGGTGCCTGCGTCTACGTTGTCACCGCCGAGGGCGTGATTGGCGGAAACTCTCAGGATCCCTCCGGTGTTGGCGGTAATCGTGAGGGTCTTGTAACCAAACGGGCTGACGTTGAAGTAGCCCGATGCGAAGTCGACCGTTCCATCATTGATGATGATGTCCGACGCCGCAGAGGCAGAGGAACCATTGTAGGCTGACAGTCGAAGGCTTCCGGCACCGACCTTGGTGAGGGTGTTGGAGAGGGTGAACAAGCCGGTTGTCGTCAAGGTGGTCCCGCTGGCGACGGAGACGCTGGCATTTCCGGCCAGGGTGATGGGGCCGGCGTAGGTGTTGTTTCCAGATGCGTTGTTGAGGGCTCCGTTGGACGACGGTCCGGTTCCGGTAAGCGAGAGGGCTTCGGCGGCGGTGGTGATGCCGCCTTGGAGCTGCAACTGCCCGCCGGCGGCCACGGTGGTGCCCGCAGCGGTGGTCCCAAGTGCGTTGGCATTCTGGATGATCACCGTGCCGCCGCTGATGGTGGTCGCTCCGGTGTAGGTATTGGCACTCGAGAGAGTGAGGGAACCGGCTCCGGACTTGGCCAGCGTGCTGCTTCCGCCGAGGGCACCGGATCCCGAGAAGGTGTAGGCGGTTGTGGCATTGTTGACCGTCACAGTCCCTGGAAGCAGGGTTCCGGAAAGGGTGACTGCGCCATTCGTGGCGGTATCATCGAAGACCACAGAGTCGCCATACGCGAACTGTTGGTCACCTTCCACGAAACTGGTCCCAGTTTGCAGTCCCCACGTGCCAGGCGAGGTCTGGTTCCAGGTGCGGACGCCGGTCGTGATGTTCAGCAGGACGCGGCTGTTGACGGTGTCGTCGGTGATCGTGGCGCGATATCCAGTCGGGGCAGTGAGGTTGGAGATTCCGGAAGCCAGGGTTCCGTAGGTGACCACGCGATGGCTGATGGTGCCGACCCCGGTTGGGACCGCGTCGAAGGTCAGCGCAGTGGCACCGGAGAAGTTGACCGCACCGGAAACGACGAGACCCGAGGCGGGGGTGGTGCCGTTCAGGGCGATCGTGCTGCCGGCGCTGGTGGTAAGGGTGCCGGTGGTGCTGCCGATGCCGCCGAGGGTGGTGCCGCTGGCGAGAGAGATCTGGGAGGCGTTGGTGCCGGAGATGTTCAGCCTTCCTCCGGAAACGGTGGTCGCGCCGTTGTAGGTGTTGTTTCCCGAGAGGGTGACCGTGCCTGCTCCGACCTTGGTGAGGCTGAATCCGGAGCCACTGATCGCACCACTGAAGGTGGCGTTGCCCGCACCACCGACGCTGGAACTCGAGCCCATGGTGATCGCTCCGGAGAGGCTGGTGGCCGTGGTGGTGTTCGAGTTGATCAGTGCACCGCCGGAGGAAATGCCGGTGCCGTTGAGGCCAATGGCTTCGGCTCCGACGGTCTGGCCGTTGAGATCAAGAACTCCTCCGCTGACAACCGTGGTGCCGGCTGCCGTCGTGCCGAGGGCACTGGCGGTTCCGAGGCGGACGGTGGAGTTGGCCCCGGCGGTGATGGCTCCGGTGATCGTGTTGTTTCCGGAAAGGAGGAAGACCGGGAATTCGGTGGCACCCGTGGAACTGCGTTGGAGGGTAAGGGCACCTGATCCGCTGATCACTCCGGAGAGGGTGACGATGTCGCCCCAGCGCTCCTGGATGGTGCTGGCGGCGCTGACGGCCACGGCACCGCTGAAGGTGGTGGCTCCGTCCTCGATGTGGAGCGTGCCACCTGCGAGGTTGAATGCATTGGCAATGGTGCCGAAGCTGGAGGTGCTGCCGTGAACCCAGGCCGTGCCGCCGCTGTTGATGGTGACAGCACCGGTGCCGAAGCCCGCGAGGTTTCCACCTGCGCTGCCCGTGGCTCCCATGGCCGAGATCGCGACCGTGCCGGCATTGATGGTGGTGCCACCGGTGAAGGTGTTCGCGGAGTTGAGGATCAGCGTTCCGGTGCCGGATTTCACGAGTGAAACCGCGCCGGTGCCATTGTTGGCGATGACCGAGCTGACGGAGACCGTGTTGGCGGTGCTGCCGGTGAAGGTGATGCTGCCAGCCACGTTGGTGGCGTTTCCTCCGGCGGTGAGGGTGCCCCCTGTGATGTCGAGTCGGCTGGCGCCTGATCCCGAAAGCACGCCTCCCGAGGTGCCGAGTCGCAGCGTGTTGCCGGTGCCGATGGCGAGGGTGGTGGTGCCGCCGGTGGCGGCCATGTTGAGGGAGTTGATGTTGGTGGTGGCCGTTGCGAGCGTGACGTTCGCGGCGGTGCCGGTGCCTTCGGTGATGCGGACGTTGGAGGCGGTGGCGTCGGCAATGGCCTTGGTGCCTGAGCTCAGGCGGGTGACGTCGGTATAAGCGGCGTAGGCGGTGATCAGGCCGTTGACGGAGTTGGTGGAATTGACCGCCCAGTCATTGCCGACGGAGGCCCAGGTGCCGAGGATGCCGTTGGTGTTGGTGTTGTTGGTGGAAGCGATGCTGGCCGCGCCAAGGCTGAGGGTGGCTCCGGAGCCGACGGTGATGGTGCCGAGCTGGAGCACCGAGGTTCCGCTGCTGCGGGTGATGTTGGCGAAGGAGTTGGCACTGAGGGTCGTGGAGGCGACGACTTCGGTGTGAGAACCTCCGGAGAGATCGAGGGAGGTGGTTCCACTGCCAAAGGTCAGGGAAGCAGCGTCGGCGAGCTTTGTCGTGTTGTTGGTGCCGTAATCCAGAACCAGGCCACCGGCGCTGAGGGTGAAGGCACCGGAAGCGGCGTTGGTTCCAGAGAGCGAGAGGGTTCCAAGGCCGGTCTTGGTGAGGCTGGCGGTGTTGCTGAGTGCTCCGGAAAGCTGTCCATCAATCGCAGAAGAGCCGTTGTCCACCTGGATGGTGCGGGCGGAAGTGCCGAGGTCGATCGCGTTGGCGAGGATCAAGTTGGCATCTGCCGTGGTGTGGCTGAGGACGAGCGTGGTGGGGTTGAAAGTCGCCGAGCCCCAGGTGATGGAGGCTCCCGCGCCGCCGAAATTCACCGTGCGGGTGGCTCCGTGCGCGGAGAAACCGGAGGCTCCACCTGTGAGCTGGACCTGGGTGACACCCGTCCCGAGACCACGAAGGAGATCGGAGGCACCGAGTCCGACAACACCGCCGTTGACCGTAAGGCCCGCGGTGCCTCCTGTGGCGGCGAGGCCACCTGAAATGGCGGTGGCATTGTTGAGGCGAAGCAGGCCTCCACTGACCGTGAAGAGGCCGGTGGTGGTGTTGGCTCCGGACAGGATCTGGACACCCGAGCCGATCTTGGTGAGACCGACGGTGTTCGCGCCGCTGTTCTGGATGACACCGGAGAAGGTGCCACCGACGTTCCCGGATCCAACCGTGAGTGTGGAGCTGATCGCATTGGCATCGATGGTGCCGTTGCCATTCAATCCGGCGATCGTTTCTCCACCGACTGAGAGACGGAATTCCGCCACGGTGTTGCTGGTGGTGTCGTTGACGGTGACGCTGGCGGTGTCCGGGATGTAGTTCTGATTTCCGGCCGTGCCGGCTCCGATCTGAAGGTTGCCTCCGATGCCGAGATTGACGGTGACGTTGCCGGTGTAGGTGTTGTTGCTCGTCACGAACATCGAGCGTCCGACGCCGGTGACCGTGATGTTGCCGACGCCGGAAACGTTCTCATAGTCGGTGCGGTCTGCCGCGTTCGAGTCGAAGATGACGTCGCGCTGCAGGACGACGTTGGTGAACTGGTTGTTGTCGCCAGTTCCGGTGACGGTGGCGCGCGAGCCGAGGGTGGCCGTGCCGGTGCCGAAGGACGAAACCGTGACCTGTTTGGCGAAAGTTGTCCGGTTGGTGTCGAGGTAAAGCGAGGTGGTGTTGGTGCCGGTGGAGGCATCGCCAATGACCACGTTGCCGGTGCCGAGTGATGCGGCGTTGCGCACGTTGAGGGAGCCGGCGCTGATGAAGCTGCCTCCATCGTAGGTGTTGGCATTGGTCAGTGTGAGCGTGCCTGCCCCGGTCTTGGTCAGTCCAAAGGAGGAGGCTCCGTCTGTGATGACGCCGGTCACGGATCCAGTGTCTCCGGAAAGATACGTCGTCAGACGGGTATTTCCAGCCAGGGTGACCGTTCCGGAAAGCACGGCACCTCCGGCAAACCGCACGGCCCCGAGCAATCCAGCGACTTCCGTCCATCCATTGCCAGAGAGCGAGACGGCATTGCTGAAGGTGGCCGAGGTGTTCAGGAAAATCTGACCGCCACTGTTGACGACAATGCTGGAAGTTCCGACGTCACTGGTGGCATCTAGACCCACTCGCGCACCGCTCCGCACATCCAAGGTGCCGGAGAAGGAGGAATTGTTGCCGCCGAGCGAGTAATCTGACTGGCCGCTCACGCCCGTGCCGCGGAAGGCGAGGGTTCCCCCTCCCGAAATGGCATTGTTGATGGTGAATGCCCCGTTTCGAAAGAATGTCAGGTTGGCCCCGGGGGCGATGGCGGCGCTGCCGGTGCTGAGGGCTGCGATGTTGTTGGTGCCGTCGCCGATCTGGAGGGTGCCTGCGGTGATCGACGTGGCCCCGCTGAAGGTGTTTGGGGCGTTGAGGATCAGGGTGGAGGAGCCGGATTTCACCAGGCCACCGAAGCCGGAGATGAAGTTTCCGGCGCCACCGTTGATGGTGTAGTTCTGAGAGCCGGTGACGGTGATGCTCGAGGGCTGGACCTCACCGGAGAGCGTGATGGTGGTGGCCACTCCGCTGTCGTCGAAGGCGACCGAGTCTCCCCAGGCGAACTGATCGGCTTCCGCCGTATTCCAGCGTGCACTGCTGAGGGTATTCCACTGGCCACCGCTGGTGCCATTCCAGGTCAGGCTCTTGCTCTGGACGTCGAGGGTGACCACGCCGCTCGTGTCAACAAAGGTGGAATTGCGGTATTTCGCCGCGTTTTCGAGAACGAGATCCGTGCCAAGGGTGCCGGTGAGAGATCCGGTGTAGGTGAGCACGTTCATTGCGCCACCCGCTGTGACCGGAGATGCATCGAAGCGGACGGTGTTGGTTCCGCTGAGGACGAGGTCTCCGACCGTGAGTTTGGCCGCCGAGGCCGGGTCGATGTTGAGGAAGGCGCTGGTGAGCGTGACCGATCCGGTGGTGGTGCCCTCGCCGCCGAGGGCTTTGCCTGATGCCACAGTGACAATCGAGGTGGACGAACCGCCGAGGTTGAGGCGTCCGTCGGTGACGGTGATGAGACCGCTGTAGGTCGAACCGGTGCCGGTCAGCGTGGTGGTGCCGGTGCCGATCTTGGAGATCGCGGTGGAACCGCTGAGCACAGCATCGATCGTCTGGGTGCCGGAGGTGTTCAACGTGACGCCGCCAGTCGCGGAGGAAAGGTTGAGCGTGCCGGCACCGGTGATGTTGTTGTTCAGGGTAACCGTGAAACCGTTGACGTTGAGGTCCGATGTCGTGGCGGCGGTCGCATTGATGACCGAGCCCCAGGTGGAATTCCCAACTGCTTTCATGGCGCCGCCGCTCAGGATGACACGGTCTCCTGCGGCTGCGGCTCCGATGCCGCCGGTGCCGACTTCGACTGTTCCGTTGGCGGAGACAGTGAGGGTCATGTCACCTGCGCCGTTGCCGCCGCCGTTGCCGTTGGCGTCGAGCTGGATGGCGGCTGCCTTGAAGAGGGCCGATCCTGCCCCACCGCCGACAATCATGTCGCCCTGGCCGTCCCAACCGATATTGGCGGTGATGGCGCTGGCGTCGAGGGTGCCGCCGGAGAGGTTGTAAAGGCTGCCGGCGTTGGCTCCGTTGGTCCAGTGGCCGATGCGCATTCCGGTGCTGCCGGAGGCGACGGTGACGCTGCCGCCGGTCTGGACGACCCGACCAGAGTTGCTGCTGCCGTTGCCGATGTTTAGGTACTTGGTCGTGACCGTTGCACCCGTTTCGATGTTCAGCTGGTTGCTGGTGGTCCCGGTCAGGGTGATGTTGTCGACATTGACGGTGGAGCCGGAGCCAAAGGTGGCAATTCCGGTTCCGTTGACGTTGAAGCTTCCCGTGCCCATGCTGAGCGATGAGCCGGAGCCGAAGGTGGCCAGCCCGTTGACGGTCACGTTTCCGGTCACGCTGACCGCTCCGCCCACCGCGAGCGCGGATGAGGAATTGATGTTGAAGGACCCTGCGCCGGAAACCGAGCCGTTGAGCGACTGGGCGACGCTGCTGTTGATGGTGAGGCTGAGGCCCGAGGCGACGGACCAGTTTCCACCGATCGTGGAGGCGGTGCCGTTCAGCACGGTGCTGCCGCCCTGAACATTGTAGGTGCCGGAGAAGCCGGAAAGGTCGCCGGAGTGGGTGAGGGTGCCGCCGTCCGTGCGGTTGATGGTGCCGGAGCCGGTGATGGCACCGGACCATGTGACGTTGCTTGAGCCGTAGGTTCGGAAAGTGCCGCCTCCGGCCAGAACCTGAATGTCCCTGGAGAGTGCGATGTTGGTGTTTGGGTCGAGCAGTCCGCCACCATTGAGGATGATTTTGTTGGCGGCATCTCCAAAGGCGGCATTGGAGCTGTAGGCGACCAGTCCGGAGGTGATGGTGACGTCACCCGTGAAAGTGTTGGTGCCGCCGAGCCTGGTGATGGAGCTGTTGCCTCCACCGTTGGCGACAAGGCTGCCATTCGAGGCGATGGTCAGTCCGTTGGTTCCGGTGAGGACGGAGTTGATGTTGAGGGTTTTGCCGGTTGTGGTGCCCCAGGCAGACGTGTCGATGGATCCTTGGAGGGCTCCGAAGTCCAGAGTGCCACCGGAGAGGGTGAGGGTGACGACCTCGCTATCGATCAGGATGCCTGCGATCGACTGGGTGCCGGAAACCGTGACGACGCGTGTTCCGGTGAAATCCGTGCCTGCGGCAAACGCGGCGGTGTCGCCCGAGGCCCAGGCGGCCGTCGCTCCCGTGCCGGCAGAGTTGCCCCAGTTGGTGGTGGCGGCGTCCCAGGTCCCGTCGGCATTGCCGGATCCGGTCGTGGTGCTGTTCGTATCCCAGTAAACCGTTGCTGCTGAGAGGGGAGAGATGATCAAAAAGGCCGTTAGCGCATGGAGCGGGAGCGAGCGGAGAAACGGATTTTTTCGGGAGGATTTCATAAGGAAAGCAACCAGTAGGCACCCTGAATGGGTGGACTGGCAACGGAAACTCGCTGTTTGTAAGCATTTTTCGGTCCAGTGTGAAGCGGGTCGAGCAGCAAAATTCTGTTTAAATCTGTTCGACAGAAATTGATGAATGCCCATTCTCTGTCCGGTGAATCCATTCGAGAAAGAGGACCTGGCGACGCGGGTGGCGGGATCCATCCGCGAGCTGGTTTCCGGTTTGAAGCCGGGTGATCCGATGCCGAGTCTGAGGG
>JAIXPW010000171.1 GCA_027485995.1 Verrucomicrobiaceae bacterium | reverse complement strand
GTTGCCGGAGTCTTCGCGGTGGGCTATCGAGCTGCCATGAAACAAGAACTCGCCACCCTGCTGCAACGCCGCCTCGACGTCATCGCCGACCACGCCTGGCGGGATCGCGATCCAGCGGCGCACCTGCAGGCCCTGGCGGACGTCTCCACCTCCATCAGCGAATGGACCAAGGAGCACCGCGCGGAGCTCGATCCAAGGCTCCGCCATTTCCTCGCCAATGCCAGCTACGCCAAAGCCCTCGATTTCATCACCTCCGAAGGGTGAGCCGCGCCAGTCAAGCATCCGCAAGGCTTGCAGCGTTTTCTGAAAACCCCACTTGTCCGCCGCGCCGCCTCCCGGCTAGTCTGCCGCAACAAGCGTTCCGTGACTTCCTCCTCCTCCGGTCTCCACCTCGTCGGCATCCTCCCAGCCCGCTGGGGGTCCTCCCGCTTCCCCGGAAAGCCCCTTCACGTCCTCGCCGGAAAAACGCTGATCCAGCACGTCTGGGAACGCTGCCTCGGCTGCTCGAAGCTTGATGACCTTTTGGTCGCCACGGACGACGACCGCATTCGCGACACCGTCCTTTCCTTCGGCGGGAAAGTCGTGATGACCTCCCCTGACCACCCGACCGGCACCGACCGCCTCGCCGAGGCCGTGAAGGCCACTCCCCAGGCCACCCATGTCATCAACATCCAGGGCGACGAACCGCTGATCGATCCCGCCCTGATCGATGACCTCGCCGCGGCGATGATCGCCGATCCCGAGCTGCCGATGGCGACCGCCGCGAACATCATTGACGACGAGGCAGCCATCGCCGATCCGAACGTGGTCAAGGTCGTTCTAACAGCCGACCATCACGCGCTCTACTTTTCCCGCAGCCCGATCCCCTACCGTCGTGCCACACCGAGCGGCCTCGTCGTTTACCGCCACAAGGGCCTCTACGGCTATCGTCGCGATTTCCTCGAACGCTTCGTCACCTTGCCGCCCTCGCTGTTAGAGCAGGCCGAGTCCCTCGAACAGCTCCGCGCCCTCGAAAACGGCGCCCGCATCAAGGTCCTGATCACCACCGACGACTCCATCGGCCTCGACACCCCGGAGCAGATTTCCCAAATCGAACAGCGACTCGCCGCTGAACACTTCAAACTGAAAACCAGCTAACTTCTTCATGAAATTCATCTTCGTCACCGGCGGCGTCGTTTCCTCACTTGGCAAGGGCCTTGCCGCCGCCTCCATCGGCACCCTGCTCGAACATCGCGGCCTGAAGGTGCTGATGCAGAAGTTCGATCCCTACCTCAACGTCGATCCGGGCACGATGTCGCCCTACCAGCACGGCGAGGTGTACGTCCTCGATGACGGCGCGGAAACCGACCTCGACCTCGGCCACTACGAACGCTTCACCTCCGGCGTCCTTTCCCGGATGAACAACCTCACCTCCGGCCAGGTCTTCGATTCGGTCATCAAGAAGGAACGTCGCGGCGAGTATCTTGGAAAGACCGTGCAGTTCATCCCGCACGTCACCGATGAAATCAAGGGCCGCATCCATCAGGTCGCGGCGAACAATCCCGACGTCAACGTGCTCATCACCGAGATCGGTGGCACCGTCGGCGACATGGAGGGCCTGCTTTTCATCGAGGCCATCCGCCAGTTTTCCCTCGAAGTCGGGAAGGAAAACGTCTGCTTCATCCACGTCACGCTGCTCCCTTACATCAAGGCCGCCGGCGAGGCGAAGACCAAGCCGACCCAGCAGTCCGTCGCCAAGCTCCGCGAACTAGGCATCCAGCCGGACATTGTCATCTGCCGCACCGAGACCGATCTCGATGAGGACAACCGCAAGAAGATCGCGATGTTCTGCAACGTCGAAAAGAAGAACGTCGTCGCCTTCCGCGATGTCGATCACTCGATCTACGAGTGCCCGCTGGATTTGCGCCGCGACAAGATCGACCGCCTCGTGGTGGACAAGCTCGGCCTTGGCCACACGCCGACTCCCGCGCTTGAGGACTGGGAGCGTTTCGTGCAGCGCGTGATCCATCCGAAGAACAAGGTCACCATCGCCGTTGCCGGAAAATACATCGAACTCCAGGACGCCTACAAGTCGATCTACGAGTCCCTCATTCACGCCGGTGCCCATCACGACACCAAGGTCCACATCATCCGCGTCGAGGCCGAGGCCATCGAGGAGCGCGGAGCCAAGGAGGTCATCGGGGAGGTCGACGGCATCCTTGTCCCCGGCGGCTTTGGCGACCGCGGCATCGAGGGCAAGATCCTCGCCGCCAAGTACGCCCGCGAGAACAATATTCCCTACTTCGGCATCTGTCTCGGCATGCAGATTGCCACCATCGAGTTCGCCCGCAACATCTGCGGTCTAACAGGGGCGAATTCCACCGAGTTTGAAAAGAACGCCAGGCATCCGGTGATCTGCCTTCAGGAAGAGCAGAAGGGCGTGGAGGACATGGGAGCCACGATGCGCCTCGGCTCCTGCGAGTCGATCCTCTTCGCCGGCACAAAGGCCTCCGATCTCTACCACAATGCCGACCGCATCCACGAGCGTCATCGTCATCGTTACGAGGTCAACTCCGACTACCAGGACCAGCTCCAGGAAGCCGGGCTCGTCATTTCATCGGTCTCCGCCAAGGAAGGCCTGGTCGAAATCATCGAGCTTCCGAAGCACCCGTATTTCGTCGCCTGCCAGTTCCACCCGGAGTTCCTCTCGAAGCCTAACAGTCCCCACCCGCTGTTCGCCGGCTTTGTGAAGGCCGCCCTGGACAAGGCGCTGAGCGAGGCGTGAACGATAGATTGTGCCAAGGGCACCGATCGTGCTACCCCATGCTCTGGAACATTCGTCGCGATGAAAGGTTTCCTAGAGCGTTGCCATAGGCTTCTGCGCCGCCCGGTCGATTCCTTCGGCTTGCTGGGCTCCTTTGCACTGACCCACGCCCTTTGCTGGGGAGTGCTTCAAGAGGCCTTCGATTACCACACCGGGGATTTGGACATGGCTCCGTCCCTAGTGTTTCTTCTCATATCAATTGAACTCTTTGCCCTCTACCTTTCGATGAAGCTCGCCCGATTCAACTCGGAACTGATGTCACCCTATTTCGGGGATACCGAGGATCTAGCGACTCAACGCAACACCCGTCGAATCACGACACTGCTCGGACTCGCACTGCTCATCGCCTTGTTCTTCACCTACATTCTGAATCGACTCGAGCCTCAACGCCCGAGCACCTTCCCAAACGCCGCCCGCCACGTCGGCCAGTCGTGATCGCCGGGGAGGCCGATGACCTCATCTGGCTTAAGGAAATCCTTCGAGAAACGCTCATTCGAAGCGCGGAGCCGATCCTTGTCGCCGCAGGCCAGGACGATCTCAGGCCGCTTGCGCTGACCGAGCCAGTCGCTTTTCAGCCCCAGCCAGAGCTTCCGGGAAAAATCCTTTTCTTCAATCTCCCCGGGCTTCCACGAGCGCACCCCGCCCGCCGCATCGACCTCACGGATCGCCTCCTCGTCGCCAACAAAGGGCGAGAGCAGGATCATCCGGTCGATCTTGCCCGGATGCTCCAGATCATAGATCAGCGCGCCAAGCCCACCCATCGACACGCCTACGACGATGATCTCCCTGATCCCCTCACGCTCCGCTGGAAGGATCACATCCTCATGGAGTCGATCCACCATCACCCGGTTCATGTAGTATCCCAGATGCAGGTCCGGCGCGACGATCCGTGCCTGCGGCCAGTGTTTCCGGGCCATCTCCATCAGTCCCTCCTGCTGAAACCCCTCCGGCCTGCTCCAGCGGCCTGGCAGCATCACCACCAGTTGCCTGGCCTTTCCTGACGGCTCATCTGAAAGCGTTCTAACAGGCGTCACCGGCCTCTGCGGAATCCACAGGCACGACGACAGCAGAGTGGCCATCAGACCTGCCATCCATCCGGAAAAACTCCCAACGCGTTTCATCGGCGTTCATGGTGTACGCAAAAGCCCCCCTTGCATCCGGAAATCGTTTGGCTATTTTACCAAATCATGAGCCGCCTGCGCGAACGCACCACCACCCCCGACCGCGTCGCCGTGATCAAGGCCCTCGCTCATCCGACCCGCCTCGCCATCGCCGAGCGCCTTATCGACGGTGAACGCTGCGTCTGCGAACTCCACGAAGAAGCCGGCGGCGATTTCTCCACGATCTCCAAGCACCTCGCGCTGATGGTCGAGGCCGGCTGGCTCATCGCCGAAAAGCGCGGCCCGAACGTTTACTACCAACTCGCATGCAATTGCCTGACCGACTTCCTCCACTGCGTCGACCAACTCGCGTCGAGCGCCTGCTGCAAACCCACAAAACCATGAACGTCACCACTTTCCTCAGACACCTCAACGCACATCCGGATCTCCTCGTTTCCTTCGCCCTTCCCGACGGCAGTCTGATCCCCGCGCACTTCCATGTCACCGAGGTCGGCCATGTGAAAAAGACCTTCGTCGACTGCGGCGGCACCCTGCGCACGCTCGAACACTGCCTGCTCCAGACCTGGGTCGCGGACGACATCGATCACCGCCTCCCCGCCGGAAAACTCGCCACCATTTTCCGCCACGCCGACAGCTTCCTTCACGACCTCTCGATGCCGGTGGAAATCGAGTACGAAGGAGAGCTCATCTCTCAATTTCCCGTGACCAGCGCCGACGTCATCGATGGCACCCTTCGCTTCCAGCTCGGCACCAAGCACACCGACTGCCTCGCCAAGGAGTTCTGCCTCCCCGGTGGCTGCGCCCTCCCCGAAAAGGAAGCCGCCACCGCCTGCTGCACGCCGGGTGGTGGGTGTCGTTAGATCTCGGAAAGTGGGTTCCACACCCGCTCAAATCCAAGTCCCTTGAAATCCTTCACATTGACGGTCGCGAATTCGGTGACGCCTTGAGCGATCAGGGTCATCGCCGTGCGAACATCGTAGAGCCTTCGGAATGCAAAATCCCGAGAAGCTGATTTCTCCCAAAGACCGTCATGAAGCCTTCTGCTTTCCGCAGGAAACCCGATCAGTCTCCAACGCGGATGCTGCCGATAGGCTTGGATCACACCGGCCGCACTCTTCGCGCTCAGCGGTTCGCTCAGTATTCTTGGGTTGCGCAACAACCCGTAAAATTCAGCGAGAATGAACTCTGAGACCGCCACGTCCTCGATTGATTGAATCGAGGTGATCCAGCGGAATGCTGACTCATGCGAAGGGGAGTCCGCATTGTAGGCATGAAACAGAAGGTTGGTATCGAGGGAAATCATCGCTGCCAGTTTTCTTCTGCGGTGGATCTCTGCGCCTCTTCCTTCAACTCTTCATCGCTAAGACCCTTCCAGCCGAGATGACGTGGTTGCGGAGGTTGCCAGTTCGGCACAAGCCCTTCCGTCGTTGGATACACGCTCAGCATATATTCCAGTCCACGGCGTGCGAGTTCAGCGAGGGAAATCTCCCGCTGCTCAGCCAGGCGCTTGGCCTTGGCGTAAAGTTCATCTGGAATCTGGACTTGGGTGCGAACCATGCTTACATTCTTACATCACCATCAATGCGCGTCAAGCCGCCTTGGAACTTGCCACTTGGCCCTTGGAACTTTCTCCTTTCCCCATGCACGGCCACCTTCTGCTGCTCGGCGTCTCCGGACCGGAACTCACTTCGGAGGAAGCCGCGCTTTACCGGAAACTCCAGCCGGCCGGATTCATCCTGTTTACGAGAAACATCGTAAGTCCCGCCCAGACCCGGAAGCTGACCGATGACCTGCGCTCGCTGAGCTATGACGAGCCGATCCTTGCCATCGACCAGGAAGGCGGACGCGTCACCCGCACCAAGGACATCGCCCCTGCCCTTCCCTCGGCCGTCGATCTCGCCGCCCAGGCGGATCCGAACACCATCGCCCGCGCCGGGATGCTGACCGCCGATCTGCTGCGCCTGCTTGGCTTCAATCTCAACTTCGCGCCTGTCCTCGACCTCGACCACCACCCTTCGCTCCAGAATGCCTTGCGCGGCCGATGCTGGGGCCGCGACCCGCAGCGGGTGATCGACCACGCGGGCATGTGGAACCGCTGGCACCGGAAACGCTCGGTCCTGACCTGCGGAAAGCATTTCCCGGCCTGCGGTCGAGCCCTGTCCGATCCCCATCACGTCCTGCCCTCCTCCGATGCCACCCTCGCGGAGCTGCTTCGCGAGGACGTCCTGCCCTACACCGCGCTGATGCCGGAACTCGACGCCATCATGCTCGCCCACGTGGAGTTTCCAAACATCGATCCCGATTTCCCGGCCTCGCTCTCGAAACGGATCATCACCTCATTCCTGCGCGGCCAGCTTGGATTCGATCATCATCTGGTTCTAACAGACGACCTCGACATGGGAGCCATCACCCAGCGCTACGGCCGTGGCCAGGATGTAAAACTCGCCATCGAGGCAGGAAACGATCTCGCTTTGATCTGCCATCAGATCGACAGCGCTGAAACCGCCGCAAAGTCGCTGGGCGACGTCAATTTCTCCATCATCGACGACGCCACGCGCCGCTTGGGACGCTTCAGGAAAAAGCTGCCCGGCCCGCTCACCTGGTCGGATGCCAAGTGGGAACAAACCTGCAAGGACATCACCGAACTCGCCGCAGGAGTTCCCTCCGCCAAGGCCGCAGAAGCCAACAGCCCGGTGGCCGATTATTGAAGATCCATTCCCCACAGGGAATCCATGGAACGCAGGAGCCAGATCTGATCCATTCGTCATGCTCCATCAATGATGTCGGAAGGACCCTCAGTCTCCGGATTGGATCCGGTCGAACCACCCTCTCCTTGGTGGAAACGTCGGGAGATCGCGATGGCAATTGCAATACCACCTGTGACGATAGGCCTGACATCCATCGGGATCTTTGTTGTTGGAAATCTGATTTGGGAAGCAGCGACTTATCGCTCGATTGATATCATCAGTGCTTTGGACAGGATTCGGTATTTGACGATGGATGCTCTTCCTTGCTGCATGACGATAGGGTTCGTCATCGGCTTGCCAATTGGAATCGTTCGTGTCCTCACTCAGCGTGAAGCACTGCTCACAATCGACCAGGAAAGCCAGTCAGATCAATCGAAGCATCACTAGGCTTGGCATAGTCACTCGGGAATGGTGATGACCCTTTCACCTTCCTCGACACTCAGGAAACTCGTGGGCTCGTACTTCAAGAGGGCGAAATTCCGGGTGATGAGTTCTTCGGATTCAGCGACGCTTTCGCACTTCCGGGTTTTCTTCCGCCAGATTTCGTTCGTCCGGTAGAACCGCGTTCCGATCTTGAGAAATGCATGGTTCTTCTCGATCACCCGATACTTGTGCTCAAGTTCATGCGAGCAGCGCAGATCCCCTTCAAGGGTTTTATCCGCCAGCCACAGCCGGATCTGAAACGTCCATGGGGTCCGGTTCTCGAACTGGTAATCGACGTAGTTGTAAAAAATGGCCGCGCCGGTTCCGAAAGGAATGATACGGCCCTCGTCCGGAAATGGATCAAAGCTGTGCTGGCTGCGCTCCACCACCGTGAGCGGACTGTGGAGAACCAACCAATGGAGCAGATTTGCGATCTGGCAGATTCCCCCGCCGACCCCACTGCGGGCCTCGCCTCGGCATAGCTCGAGACCTTCGACAAAGCCGCGGCGACGGGTCGGCTTTCCGACGAGCTTGCAGAACGAAAAGGTTTCACCTGGTCGGACCATGACTCCATCCAGACTGGCGACCGCGATTCTCAGATTGGTGATCTTGTTGACCTGCAGTTGGGGATCGGTGTTGCCCAGTTTCCGGATCAACAGGGATGAGTGACGATCCGCCCGAAACGGTAGAGGGTCGGTCGCTCTAACAACCGCATAGTCCCTGCCGCTCCTCCACCAATGAATGCGCCGCTTCAATCGGTAAAATCCAGTGGCCAACCCATAGACCCATGCGCTGCGATGGCTCCATCGCGTCGGACCGACGCTCGGAAGCGGATCTGGAATGGAGATCTGGCGGGAGGTCATCGTTGGAGTTCCACTGCTATGACCGCAAGGGATTCCAAACACGCTCGAAGCCGGAGTCCTTGAAATCCTTCAGATTTGCCGTCGCAAACTCATCGACCCCATGGTGCCGCAGCGTCAGCGCCAATCGAAGATCAATGATGCGACGGATTGCGAATCCCTTCTGCGAAGCCTTTTCCCAGACGCCTTCCATGACCGGTGCTGACTCGATCAAGGTCCACGCCTGATTGCTCCGATAAGCCTGGCAGACGCCAGCCGCTTGGGCTGCGGTCAGCGGGCGTTGAAAAATCTTCTCGTTGCGCAGCTTCAGGTAGAGTTCCACGAGGACCAGCTCACAGATGGCAACATCACGACGGGCCGACAACGAACCAATGAATTTCAGAGCAGACTGATGGAATATCGAGGCACTGTTCGCCGCATGGACCGCGATATTGGTGTCGAAGCTCAACATGACCGCAGCTTCAATCGTGGCAGAGTTCCGTCCACTTCTCTTCCGGTGCTAGAGTCTCACCCAGATCAAACACCTTTGGCGGAACCCAATCGCTTGGACTGGAGCGCCCAGGAGGATGATGGAGCACGATCTCCTCCAAACCACGACGCACGACTTCCGCGAAGCTCATTTCATTCTCAGCCGCGATGCGCTTCGCCTCGTGGAACAGGGCATCAGGAATCTGAACCTGCGTTTTGATCATGATGGCAACTTATCAGCCACGCCTTGAGTCGTCAATCGGCCCTCTCACTTCCTCACCAACAGACTCTTCCCGGTCATCTGCGCCGGCTGGGGAAGGCCGAGCATTTCGAGGAGGGTCGGGGCCATGTCGGCGAGGATGCCGTTGTTGACCGTGTAGTCATCGGCATCGGCCGCGACGTAGATCGCGTGGACGAGATTGGTGGTGTGCGCGGTGTTCGGCGAGCCGTCGGGATTCCGCATGTACTCGCAGTTGCCGTGGTCGGCGGTGATGAGGAGCTTGCCGCCGAGACGCAGGGTTTCGTTCACAATCGCTTCCACATCCGCGTCGATCGTTTCGCAGGCCTTGATTGCGGCTTCGACGACGCCGGTGTGGCCGACCATGTCGGGGTTGGCGAAGTTGAGGATGACGAGATCGTAGTCCTTCAGTTTCTCCACCACGATGCGGGTGACTTCCGGCGCGCTCATCTCCGGCTTGAAGTCGTAGGTCGGGACGTCCTTTGGTGATTGGACAATCGAACGATCCTCGCCCGGAAACGCCACTTCGGCTCCACCGTTGAAGAAGTAGGTGACGTGCGGATACTTTTCCGTTTCCGCGATCCGGAGCTGGGTCTTGCCGGCTTTCGAGACAGCCTCGCCGAGCACCATGTCGAGTGTCTGCGAATCGAAGATCACCGGCACGCCGTAGGTCTCGTCGTACTCGGTCAGCGTGACGAAGTGGACCTTCGGGGTCACCACGCGATCGAAGCCGGAGAAGTCCGGCTTGAGGAAGGCCTCGGAAAGCTCACGGGCACGATCGGCGCGGAAGTTGAAGAACAGGATCACGTCGCCATCGCGGACGAGCTGCTCGTCGGGCTTGGTGAAGACCATCGCCGGCATGAACTCGTCGGTCTTGTTCTCCTCCTTGTAGCAATCCGCCACGGCCTCGCTGGCCAGCACGTTGCGCGGCGCGCCGATGCCCCGGACGATGACGTCCCAGGCGAGTTTCACGCGGTCCCAACGCTTGTCGCGGTCCATGGCGTAGTAGCGCCCGACCACCGTGGCGATGCGCGCTCCATACTTCGCCGCCTCGTCCTCGACCTTCGAAAGGTATCCCGCGCCGCCGGTGGGCGAGGTGTCGCGGCCGTCGGTGATCGCATGGATGCAGATGTCCTTCACGCCAGCCTCATGGGCGAGCTTCACCATGGCGATGAGCTGGTCCTGGTGGCTGTGGACGCCGCCGTCGGAGACGAGACCGATGAAATGCAGGCGGCTCGACTTGGCCTTTTCCATGGTTTCGACGAACACCGGATTGCTGCCGAGGGTCTTCTCCTCGATGGCAAGATTGATGCGGGTGAGGTCCTGGTAAACGATCCGTCCGGCACCCAGATTGAGGTGTCCTACTTCCGAGTTCCCCATCTGGCCGGCGGGCAGTCCGACATCGAGACCGGAGGCGCTGACGAGGCCCTTCGGATACTTTTCGAGCATCACGTCGTGAAAAGGAGTGTGCGCGAGCAGGGTCGCGTTGCCGTCCTTTTCGGCGCTTGCCTTGCCTCCGGGGTTCACGCCCCAGCCGTCACGAATGATGAGCACCACTGGTTTCTTTGCCATGTCGGGGACGGTTTAAGTCACAGTCGCCATAAGTTCCAAGGGCCAAGGCGAAAAATGTTCGAAACGATCCCGCCACACGGGCAAGCTCGCGGCATGAACGACGATCTTCTGCCCGAACTTGTGGCCGCCGTGGAGCAGCAGCTCGCCTCGCCGCAGACGAAGTATGTCGCGAAGACCTTCGAGCGCCTCACCAAGGGAGGCCTGGCCGATGCCGAGGCGAAGGAACAGATCGCGCTCTGCCTGGGCCAGGAAATGGATGCGTCCTTCCGCAAACGTCGCGGCTTCGATGAAAAGTCCTACAAGGAACTCCTCAGCAACCTGCCGATGGAGGCCGCAGATGAGGAGGAGTGAGAGCAAGATCAGTCACTTGCCTTAGAGTCTTTGCTTGGAAGAATGGCCTTTGAGCGAAACCCATTCTTCTCAGCTTCACGAACAGCCTTCTCCATCTCTCGCTCAGACTGAAGCTGCTCGACCCGTTGCTCAAGCAACTCGACTCGTTTTACCAGATTCGGGTCGTCGGCGTTGGTTGGAGGCTGGGGCTCACTCTTGCAGGAGACGGTCAAGGTGATCGCGATCAAACTGAAAATGCGAGTCATCCTTGATGTTTTGGAATTCGGAGGCCCGGTCCTTGCCTTGAGAATCACTTCCCCTGCCAGTCGCCGAAGCTTCTGAACTTCGCATACCTCTGGTCGAGGAGTTCGTTGACGGAAAGTTTCTGGAGCTCCTCGATCTGGCGGAGAATCACGGCCTGGAAATTCGCGGCGGTGGCGGCGTGATCGTGGTGGGCTCCGCCGATAGGCTCGGGGATGACTTCGTCGATGAGCTTGAGCTTCTTGAGATCCGGCGCGGCGAGCTTCATGGCTTCGGCTGCTTCCGGGGCGTGCTTGCGGTGCTTCCAGAGAATCGCGGCGCAGCCTTCGGGGCTGATGACCGAGTAGTAGGCGTTTTCCAGCATCAGGACGCGGTCGGCCACGCCGATGCCGAGGGC
>JAIXPW010000023.1 GCA_027485995.1 Verrucomicrobiaceae bacterium | reverse complement strand
GTTGTCGGCGGCGGCGATCGCGGCCAAGGCCTCGGACTGGATGGAATCGATTTGCTCCTTCATGGGAAAAACGGAAGGCCGGGATAGCGGGAACTTTCCCCAAGGTCAAAGCCCGTTCGGCCCGAAATTCCTCAAATGCGACCCAATTCCAGCCGTTTGCCAAGTTCTCGCGCCTCTCCGGAGAGCGTGATACGTTCCGAGCATGCAGCCTCGCCTTCTTCTTGCTCTTCTCGCGATGCTTCTTGCCGCCCAGGCCGAATCCCCGGCGATGAAGCTGCCGAAGGATCTCGATCCAAAGCGCCGCGCTCTCGTCGAGGTCTCCCTGAAGGAATCCGAGGCCCACCCCGGCCTTCCCTACAAATTCGCCGGTGCCTCTCCGGAGGACGATGGAATGGACTGCTCCGGAGCTGTGTTTTACCTGCTGGGAAAGGTCGGCATCGACCCGCCGCGCACCGCCGATGGCCAGTATCGCTGGGTCCTGGATTCCGGAAACCTGACCCGTGTGCCCGAAGACGCGGTGACCCTCGATCACCCCGCGTTCGAGAAATTGAAGCCGGGCGACCTGCTTTTCTGGGCCCCCGCCAGTGACGATCCACACATCAGCCACGTCCAGCTCTTCCTCGGCTTTGAGGAAAAGGACCACCACCCGATCATGGCCGGAGCCAGCGACGGACGCTCCTACCGCGGCGTGAAAAGGAACGGCTTCGGCCTCGTCGATTTCCGCATTCCCAAGGCGGATGCCCCAAAGCGCCTCATCGGATACGGTCCTCCAGTCTGGCCCGCCGGAAAGAAAGCGCCCAAGCCCTGATGGCAAAGCGTGACGAGCGCCGCCCGCAATGCTCGAATCCCAGCGATGTCCTCCCCGCGACCGCTCCTCCGCCATTCGCAACTGCCGCTGATCCGCACCGGCACCTCGCCCGTGTTTGAGTTTCTGCCCAATGGCACGCTCCACGCCGTCCGCGTGAACAACATCCTTCTCAACCTCATCCTCGGCTGCCCGGTCGGCGGATCGTTGCACCGGATCGCGCTTTCGGTCTTCGATGGCACCTCACATCGCCCGATCCTCCTCGCCGGCCCAGGCAGCGAGGCGAAATTCTCCGCCGATTCCACCTCCGCCTGCTGGAATCTCGACTCCGCCACGCTGAAAGCCCGCGCCATCCTCCAACCCTTCGAAGGTGGCTGGTCGGTCGAAATTTCACTCACCAACACCGGCCTCAAGCCCCTCAGCATCGAGGCCGTCCATGGGCTCGATCTCAGCCTCACCACCCAGTTCGCCGCACGGCTGAATGAATCCTACGCCAGCCAGTACATCGATCATCGCGACCTGCCGGACGAGACCCTGCTGCGCGCCGTCGCCTCGCGACAGAACCTTCCCGTTGATGGCAAACACCCTTGGCTGATCCAGTCGTGGGTCGAGGGCACGGACGGCTTCACCACCGATGGCAGCGAATTCTTCGGCCGTCCCCTCGAACGCGAAAACGGTCCCGTCGCGCTACTAGATCCACCGTACCCGGGTCGAGTGCTTCAGGACGAGTCCGCCTACGTCGCGCTCTTTTCCACTCCGCTCGAACTCCCACCCAGGGCCACCGGCAGCCGCACCTTCATTGCGGTCTTCCGTGATCACCACGCCGAGGCCAGTCACGCCGGAGATGTGGAAATCCTCCACGCGGCGATCAGGAATCTTTCCCCCTCCGTCGCTCCCAAAGCCGACTCCCATCCCGGACCTGCCACCACCACCCTCGTCCACGGCAAGACCCCGACCGAACCCGAACTCCGCGCCTGGTTCCAGAACGAGTGGACCGCCGTCGAACACCTCGGCGGCAGCATCGGCTCGTTCTTCCACGGCCCCGATCGCGAACACGTCGTTTCGAAATCCAAGGAAGCCCACCTCGCCCGACCCCACGCGCTGATCCTGCGCAGCGGCTCGGCAGTCGATGGTGCGAACGACGTGCTCGACACGACCTGCCACATGAACGGCGTGTTCCAGAGCCTGATGTCGGTCGGCCATCCCAGCTTCCACCGCCTTCTGAGCCCCGTGCGGGAAAGGCTCGGCCTGCTCGGTGCATCCGGCCAGCGCATCGGCTTCCGCACGCCGGACGGCATCACCTGGCTAGGCATCCCCTCGACTTTCGCGATGTCTCTCACAGCCTGCCGCTGGATCTATCGCCTGGAGAACCACATCATCAAGGTCATCACCCGCGTCTCCACCGAATCGCCGGAAGCCACCACCACCATCCGCCTGATCGAAGGCGAGCCGCTGGAGTTCGTCATCAGCCACGGCCTTGTCGGAGGCGAGCGCGAGGGCGAAGAGGACGCCACGCTCACGATCAACGGCACCCACGCCACCATCGAGGCCGGGCCCGATTCACTCGCGAAAAAGCATTTCCCCGATGCCCGCTTCACCGTCGAGCCCACCGACCCTTCGCTCATCGCCCGCGTCGGCGGCTCGGAGCTGCTCGGCTTTGAGCACGCTGCTACTACGCATCTAGTCTATGAGACAAAGCCCGCTGTGGGCCTTGTGCTGAAACTCTCCGGCTCCACGCGACCCCTCGCCGCCGCCGTCGGAAAACCGGTCTGGTCCGCCGCCACCTCCGCTCTGCGGGTTTCCGCTGCGGGTGAAGCAACGGTCGATCACCTCGACTCGATCCTGCCCTGGTTCATCCACAACGGCATCATCCACTACAGCGTCCCCCACGGCCTTGAACAATGGAACGGCGGTGCCTGGGGCGTGCGCGATGTCACCCAGGGCTCGATCGAACTGCTTCTCACCATCGACCGCCCCGACATCGCCCGTGCCACCATCGCCGACGTCTTCCTGCATCAATACGACGGCACCGGCGATTGGCCGCAGTGGTACATGCTCGCGCCCTTTGGCTGGATCCAGCAGCGGCACAGCCACGGCGATATCCCGCTCTGGCCGCTCAAGGCGCTCTGCGATTACCTCGAAGCCACTTCCGATTTCGCCTTCCTCGACGAGGCCGTTGACTGGACCGATGCCAACACCGCGCGCCCGATTGGAAAGCC